>JBBSUU010000303.1:0-4501 GCA_038234115.1 Mycobacteriales bacterium | reverse complement strand
GGGTGATCTATGTCGGGAAGGCCAAAAGCCTTCGGCAACGGCTGAACTCCTACTTCGCCGATATCAGTGGATTGCATCCACGAACAGCCCAGATGGTGACGACGGCGGCGGCTGTGCAGTGGACCGTGGTGAACACCGAGGTCGAAGCGCTGCAGCTCGAGTACAACTGGATCAAGGAGTTCGACCCCCGTTTCAACGTCCGCTACAAGGATGACAAGTCCTACCCGGAACTGGCCGTGACCCTGAACGAGGAATTTCCTCGATTGCAGGTGATGCGCGGTGCCCACCGGAAGGGGGTTCGATATTTCGGTCCCTATGCCCATGCCTGGGCGATCCGCGAAACCCTGGACCTGCTGCTGCGGGTTTTCCCCGCCCGTACCTGCTCCACCGGAGTCTTCAAAAGGTCCCAGCAGATAGGCCGGCCCTGTCTGCTCGGCTATATCGACAAATGCTCAGCACCCTGCGTTGGGCGGGTGGACGCCGACGAGCACCGGGAGATCGTCGAGCAGTTCTGCGATTTCATGGCCGGTCGTGCCGACCCGTTGCTCAAACAACTGGACCGCCGGATGAATGATGCCGCGCAGGAACTGGACTTCGAGAAAGCCGCCCGGCTTCGAGACGACATCTCGGCGTTACGCCGAGCGATGGAGAAACAAACCGTCGTACTGGGGGACGGCACCGACGCCGATTTGGTCGGGATCTGCGGCGATGATCTGCAGGCGTCGGTCCAGATCTTCCACGTCCGCGGCGGCCGGGTCCGAGGTGAGCGTGGCTGGATAGTTGACCTGGACGATGATTCCAGTCTGGAATCACAGGTGGAAAACTTTCTGTTGCAGTTCTACGGTGGCCGGGCCAGCGATGACGGCGCCACCGCGGTGCCGCGGGAAATTCTGGTGCCCGCATTACCACCGCAGCCGGTGGAAATGACGCAATGGCTCAGCAGTCTGCGGGGCTCTCGGGTGTCACTCCGAATTCCGCAGCGGGGCGACAAGCGCAACCTCGCCGAGACGGCCACCTTGAATGCTCAACAAGCGTTGAACCGGTATCGGCTCAAACGAGCCAGCGATCTAACCTCTCGCTCGGAGGCTTTGACCGAGCTATCCGAGGCGTTGGGGATGGACGCGGCACCGCTGCGTATCGAATGTATTGATATTTCCCATGTTCAGGGCACCAACGTGGTGGCCTCCCTTGTCGTTTTCGAGGATGGCCTCGCGAAGAAGTCCGACTACCGCCGATTCGCCATCAGGGACTCGCCCGGGGACGACGTGGCCTCGATCGCGGAGGTGGTGCGCCGCCGATTCAGCCGTAGCGGGCCGGAAGCCACTGACGCCGCCGACACCGTGACGGGCGAGGTGGCGGCGCCGCCAGTGGTCAGCCGACCTGGTATCGATCCATTGACCGGGCGACCGAAACGCTTCGCCTACCCACCCCAATTATTGGTGGTGGACGGTGGCCAGCCGCAGGTGAATGCAGCATCGGCAGTGCTGACCGACCTGGGCATCACGGACATCACGGTTTGTGGGCTTGCCAAGCGGCTCGAGGAGGTGTGGCTTCCGGGGGATGATGATCCGGTGATTCTGCCGCGCACCAGCGAGGCGCTCTACCTCCTGCAACGTCTGCGTGATGAGGCCCATCGCTTCGCCATCACCTTCCACCGGGCCAAAAGATCCAAGTCGATGATTGTGTCGGCGTTGGACGGCATCGCGGGGTTGGGCGAGACCAGGCGCAAGGCCCTGATCAAACATTTCGGTTCGTTGACCAAGATCAAGTTGGCCACCGTCGATCAGATCGGTGAGGTTTCTGGGATCGGGCGGTCCACCGCCGAAGCAATTTTCGAGGCGCTTGCCACCCCGGTTGACGTTGTTCCGGGCGCTGCGACGACCGTGGTAGGCCCGGGGAATAGGCTGAGCCCTGAACTCGGGGGAGCAACACACACTGTTTCCCCTGCGCAGATAGCACTGCCGACCAGGATCAGTGCGGGAGAGGATCGGGAATGACGCTGCCGAATATCGACAGCCCAGCAGAGCACAATCACCCAGTCACCGGCGATGAGTCCACCAGCGCCACCCACCCGGAGCCGGAATCCGGCAAGACCGGACAGCCGGCCGTTGGCATCGAGGTCGCTATTATTTCCGGCCTTTCCGGCGCCGGTCGTTCGACCGCCGCGAAGTGTTTGGAGGACCTTGGCTGGTTTGTGGTAGATAACCTCCCACCGGAACTGATTGTCACCATGATGGAGCTCGGTGCCAAAGCCAGCGGTTCGGTCACCAGGATCGCCATTGTGCTCGATGTCAGATCCCGGGCCTTCACCCGGGACTTGGCCTCCGTGATTCGGGATCTGGACGCTCGTGGTTATCGACCCAGGGTGCTCTACCTGGAGGCATCCGATGCGGTACTGATCCGTCGGTACGAGGCCAATCGTCGCGAGCATCCATTGCAGGGTGGCGGTCGTTTGGTGGACGGGCTGGAAGCTGAGCGTTCGCTCCTGGGGCCATTGCGGGACGAGGCGGAGCTCATCATCGACACGTCCGATCTGTCGGTGCACGACCTGCGAGCGACGATCGAGAAGGCATTTATGGGTGCCCCTTTGCGGACCACCTTGACCGTGCTGTCCTTCGGCTACAAATATGGACTGCCGCTGGATGCCGACCTCGTCATCGATATGCGATTTCTCCCGAACCCGTTCTGGATTCCGGAGTTACGGGAGCTCACCGGCAAGGACTCCGCAGTTTCCCGGTACGTCCTGTCCCAGGAGGGTGCGGGGGAGTTCCTCGACCGTTATGTCGAGATGTTCGATCTGATCTCGGGTGGATATCTGCGCGAAGGCAAGAAATACCTGACCTTGGCAGTCGGCTGCACCGGCGGCAAGCATCGCAGCGTCGCCACCGCCGAGGAGCTCGGTCGGCGCCTGGGAACCGAGGCATTGGCGGTCAAGGTGGTTCACCGGGACCTGGGTCGCGAATGATCCATGAGCGGATCGAAGATCCGGCCGAACAACGAGGTGCGGTCGCTACGCCGGTTGCGGCTGCCCCGACGAACCTGGACTCGACCGGCGCCCGTCGACCGCGGGTGGTGGCGCTCGGCGGCGGGCACGGTCTGTGGGCGATGCTGAAGGCCTTCACCCTGCTGGATGTGGATATCACGGCGGTGGTGACCGTCGCCGATGACGGCGGTTCCTCCGGGCGTCTTCGTCGTGAACTCCCGCAGATGTTGCCGCCAGGTGATCTCCGGATGGCATTGGGCGCCCTGACTCCGGATGACGAACACGGCAGATTGTGGGGGACGACCTTTCAACACCGGTTCGGTGGCGCCGGGGTGCTGGCCGGACATCCAGTGGGAAACCTCTTGCTGGCAGGTCTCTCGCAGGTGACCTCGGATCCGGTAAAGGCACTCGATGCCGCTGCTTCCTTGCTGCGGGCCAAAGGGCGGGTACTGCCGATGGCATGCCACCCGCTGGATATTGTTGCCCAGGTCAGCGGACTGGACGAGGATCCGACCGCGATCCGACAGATCCGGGGTCAGGTGGCAGTGGCGACGACGCCGGGGCAGGTGCAACGGATTTCCATTGCGCCGGCCGATACCCCTGCCTGCCCGGAGGCGGTCGCGGCCATTGCGGCCGCTGATCTCATCACACTCGGCCCCGGTTCGTGGATGACCAGTGTGCTCCCGCATCTGCTTCTGCCGGATCTGGCGAAGGCGATCCTGGCCACACCGGCCCATCGCATGGTGGTTCTCAATATGGAACCGCAACCAGGTGAAACCGATGGTTTTTCCCCGGAACAGTATTTGGAGGTACTGACCCAATACGCTCCGGGGTTTCGCATTGACACCGTTTTGGCCCACACTGGGTCAGTTGTCCTTCCGCAGAGACTTGCGTCGGCGGTCAGCCGGATGGGAGCCCAACTTCTGTTGCGTCCGATCGCCGATCCCGGCGGAGCCCCGCGGCACGATCCTGTTGCGTTGGCCGAGGCCATGGCGCCGGTTCTGGCGGCAGCTTCGGGGTGAGCGGGCAACGGTTGCCGGATGCATTCGCTGTCGGGTAATTCAATGGCATGTATTTATCACTGCACGCCGGTATCTGACTTTGTGGCCGAAACCGGTCATGGTCAGGATATGTAAACGAGAAACATCTTCGGATGTGAACAGTCAGAACAGGGAGAGCGCTTCATGGCGATGACCGCCGATGTGAAGGACGAACTCAGCCGGGTTGTGGTCTCCAAGGTATCGGCCCGCAAAGCCGAAGTGTCGACGATTCTACGATTTGCCGGCGGGCTACACATCGTGAGTGGGCGAGTCGTGGTCGAGGCCGAGATAGACACCGGATCAGTGGCTCGCCGAGTCCGCAAGGAGATCGGTGACCTGTATGGACATCAAGTAGACGTTCAGGTTCTTTCCGCAGCGGGGCTGCGCAAAGGGACTCGTTACATCGTGCGGGTGGTTGCCGGCGGAGATTCATTGGCCCGCCAGACCGGGTTGTTGGACGTGCGGGGCAGACCGGTCC
>JBBSUU010000302.1:0-4505 GCA_038234115.1 Mycobacteriales bacterium | reverse complement strand
CGGTTGCGGGGTATCGAGCACCACATGTCCGAACGAAATCGGCGGCCGGGTCAGCGAGTTGAACATCCCTAGATCATCTCGGCTGCGGCGGTGACAAGCAAGAGCCACAAAGGTTTCACCCGAGAATATTGTGCGCCAGAGCATAGATGATCAAGCCCGCCAACGCTCCGACCACGGTGCCGTTGATTCTGATGAACTGCAGGTCCCGGCCGACCAACAGTTCGATCTTTTTGCTGGTGGCTTCACCGTCCCATTTGGCCACCGTCTCATCGATGATGCCGGCGGTCTCCCGGCTGTATCTGGTAGCCACGTAGCCGGCCGCATCGGCGATCCAGCGATCAATCTTGGCGGCAAATACATTGTCCGCCAACAATTTTTGTCCCAGATCCTGAAGGGAGGAGACCACCTTGCGCCGCAACACCGAGTCGGCATTGCCAGTGGCGTCGAGCAAACTTCCTTTGACCGAGCTCCACACCGAACCGGCAAGGTTCTGAACCTGCGGGTTGTTGAGCACCTGCATTTTCACCTCTTCGACGCGAGCAATGGTCGCTGGGTCGGTTTGCAGATCCTGGGTCAATTCGGTGAGGAAGTCATCGAGCGCAATCCGGATCTTGTGCTGGGGATCCTCTTTCACACCGCGAACGAATTTCTCCACCTCTCGATACAACTTGTCGCTGACGATCGAGTCCAGGAATTTAGGCGTCCAGGAAGGCGACTGCTTGGTGACGGCGCCGGAGACCAACGCCTCGTTACGTTGGATCCAGCCGAGAATGCGCTCGACCAGAAGGTTCACCAAGTCGTGGTGGTCTCCGCGGGACACCACCTGCCCGGCAATTTTACCCAGCGGCGGACCCACGACGGTGGCCGCGATCTTCTGTTTGACCAGCGATGCCAAGACATCCGAGATTTGGTCATCCTGAAGGACATTGGCTATTCCGCCGATGGCGTTGGAGAATTCTTGGCTGACCCGCTGCGCACCCTCCTCATGCGCCAACCAGGTTCCGACCCGGCGCGACAATGAGAGCCTCGATAGCTTGTCCCGCACCACTGTTTCGTTCAGAAAGTTGTCGGCCACGAATTCGCTGAGAGATGTACCAATGGCTTCTTTCTTCGCCGGAATGATCGCTGTATGCGGGATCTTGAGTCCGAGCGGATGACGAAAGAGGGCGGTGACGGCGAACCAGTCGGCCAGCGCGCCCACCATACCGGCCTCGGCCGCCGCCCGCACGTATCCGAGCCAGGGATAGTCGTTCTGCAAAACCCAGGCGAGGATAAAGATGACCGCCATCATCCCGAGCAACGACGTGGCAAATAATTTCATCTTCTTCAACGAGCGCAGACGCTCCAGGTCAGCAGCGGTTGCCAGACCACCGAACTGAAGTCCGCTGCCGACGGGATTGATATTCGAAAGGTTGCTCACGGTTTCAGTCTTACCCACCCGGTCGACCGATACCGCCGTCTGTGTCCCCCGTTTTTTCGCACGGCAGTAGCCCTGCTGTCGCCGCTGGGTGGCCACCGGGTAGGAATGAGGGATGTCGGTCATCGGAAAGCCGTTGGTTTCGCGCTTGCAACCATTCACCACGACGATCTTCGCGGAGATGTCCGCGCTGGCCACCGCGACCGGTTCGATCAATCTCGGGCAGGGCTTTCCCGATACCGATGGTCCCCCCGCAATGCTCGAGGTGGCCCGCGCCGCCATCTTGGGCGGTGCCAATCAATACCCCCCCGGCCCCGGCATCCCCCAGCTTCGTGAGGCGATCGCGCAGGCCCGTCTTCGTGACTACGGTCAGGTCTTCAACCCGGACAACGAGGTCCTGGTGACCGTGGGGGCCACCGAGGCAATCGCGGCCGCGGTCATTGCGCTTTGCGAGAGCGGCGACGAGGTGGTGACCCTGGACCCGAGTTACGACTCCTATCCGGCCGTGATTGCGATGGCCGGCGCCAGGCACGTCAGCGTCGCCCTACGCCGCACCGAGGAGGGACGGCTCGGTCTGGATTTGACGGAATTTGCTGCCGCGGTGACCGACAAAACCCGGTTGGTGCTGATCAACAGTCCACACAACCCGACCGGCACTGTGCTCACAGCGCAGGAGCTGGAGGGTATCTCGCGGATCTGCGTGGAGAAGGATGTTCTCGTGCTGACCGACGAGGTATACGAATATCTGGTCTTCGACGGAGTGCGCCACATCCCGTTGGCCACTTTACCCGGGATGGCCGAGCGCACTTTGACCGTCTCCAGTGGCGGAAAGTCGTTCAATACCACCGGATGGAAGATCGGTTGGATCTGCGGACCCGCCGAACTGATCGCCGCGGTACGGGCCGTCAAGCAGTTTCTGACCTACGTCGGCGGCGCACCGTTCCAGCCGGCCATTGCCTATGCACTGCGGGAAGAAAGGGCGTGGGTCTCGCAGCTTGCCGCTGAGCTGCAGGGCAAGCGGGACCGGTTGGCTGCCGGTCTTACCGCGGCCGGACTACACGTCATGTCACCGCAGGGCACTTATTTCGTGCTGGCTGATATCCGCAGTATCGGAGAATCCGACGGGATGAATTTCTGCCGCAGCCTTCCCCAACGAGCCGGTGTGGTCGCAATTCCTGCTGAGGTTTTCGCTCGAGTACCCGAAGATTGGCGTCATTTGGTCAGGTTTGCATTCTGCAAGGCAGACAATGTCATCGATGAGGCGTGCCACCGTTTGGCGGGCATTTCTAACGCCTGAAACATCGGCCGAAAATCAACTAGCCGATCCGCCCTGGCTCCCCTACGGTTAGCCGATGGAACTGGAAGTCCGGACGATCACCGATGCCGAAATTCCTGCCTGGTGCGGGGCGATGAATACGGGCTTTCTCAACCCGAGCGGTGACATCGACGCCGACGCCAGACGTCCCGGCCTCCTCCTGGATCGGACCTGGGCCGGATTTGACGAGTCGAAGATCGTCTCAACACTGCGCAGCTTTCCCACAAAGATGACCGTGCCGGGCCGAAGTTCCATCGACGTGGCTGCGGTTACCGCGGTCACGACCACCTCATCTCATCGTCGCCGGGGCCTGGCCTCGCGGATGGTGTTGGCCGATCTCGCCCGAGCCAAAGAACGTGGTGAACGGGCCGGAATCCTGATAGCTGCCGAATGGCCGATTTACGGTCGATTCGGCTACGGCGCGGCGACCGAGCACCAGTTGGCCAGAGTAAGTATCAAGGCAGCCAGACTTTCTCAACAGCCGATCGGCCGCACCGACTATGTCGATGCCGCTACCGCGAGGTCCATCGCACCGGGTATTTTCGAAGCCGGGCGTTCCAGATTCGCCGGTGAAATCGCCCGCCCGGATCGGCACTGGGATATCGATTTCGGCATTCTTCGCTACCCCAGTTGGACGCAGCCCAAGCCCGGATTCTATGTCCGAGCCCTCGACGAAAGCGACAGACCGGTTGGTCTGCTGCGTTACCAGTACGACGAAGGGCAATCAGATTCTCGCCTGCTGAGCGGCGAGATCACGGTGCAGATGTTTTATGCGGCCGATGATCGGGCCGAGGCTCTGCTGTGGTCGCACCTGCTGAACTTGGACATGGTGACCACGCTGAAGATCGGCGACCGACCGGGGCGAGATCTGCTGCCCTGGTTGCTGTCCGATGCTCGTCAAGTGGACTACAGCAATCGGTCCGACTTTCTGTGGGTCCGGCCGCTGGATGTACCGAGCATGCTGGCGAGTCGCGGTTACACCACTTCCGCACGGTTGACGCTGGAGGTGGTCGATCCCGCGGGCCTGGCCGGCGGGCGCTTCCTGCTGGAGGCGACCGGCGACGGTGCCACCTGCGTTCAGACCGACCGGTCGGCAGATCTGACAATCCCGGTTGGTGTGCTGGGGTCGATATACCTCGGCGGTTTTGCGCTGAACGACCTGCACGGTGCCGGGCTGGTGGACGAGCACACGGTCGGCGCCGTGGGCCGGGCGGATGTCCTGTTCCGTTCGAGCGAGCGCCCCTACTGCGGTACCTGGTTCTGAGCGCACTCGCGCATCCGCGCACTCGCGGCATGATTATCGGCTCCGACAACGAAACGGTCCTGCCACCAAGATCTGGTGGCAGGACCGTGACATGTGAGGGGCAACCGGGCATCCGCCCGGAGAAGAATTACTCTTCTTCGACCCAATCGAAGGTCTTGGTAACAGCCTTCTTCCACATCGCAAACGCCTTGGCCCGGGCAGCCGGGTCCATATTCGGCTCCCAGCGCTTGTCCTCGGCCCAGTTGGTGCGAATGTCTTCTTCGGTTTCCCAGAATCCGACCGCCAGGCCGGCTGCATAGGCCGCACCCAGTGCGGTTGTTTCCGCGACAACCGGCCGGATCACCGGCACCCCGAGGATATCGGCCTGGAACTGCATCAACGTTTCGTTGACCACCATGCCGCCGTCGACCTTCAAAGCGGTCAGGTCAACCCCGGAGTCGGCGTTCATCGCATCCAGAACTTCCTTGCTCTGGAAGGCGGTGGCCTCGAGCACCGCGCGAGCGATGTGG
>JBBSUU010000301.1:0-4508 GCA_038234115.1 Mycobacteriales bacterium | reverse complement strand
TGGCCCGCTGGCCCGCTGGCCCGGTGGCCGTCTGGCCCGGTGGCCCGCTGGCCCGCTGGCCCGGTGGCCGTACCCGTACGCACTGATGAAAGTCGGCAAAATCCCTCCTCCGGTTGTGTTTTCGCCTACTTTGATCCGTGCCGGCGAGTTTGATCAGTGCCGTGGCCAGTAGTCAGCGTCGTCGGGCAAATTCCGGTGCCCGCGGGTCGGTCAGTGACCAAGATGTCGGCGCGGGTAAATGGCGCCGGTCATTGATCAACTGCTCCACTCGGCCGGCAAATTCGCGCGGGCGACTGTATGCCAACGCAAAGTTGTATCGAATCACTCCGTAGCCAAGGGACCGGATGAAATACTCGCGCTCTTTCTCAGCGGCAACTATCTGACTGGCATCCGGTCTGTTGTCGTATTTCAGCGCGCCGTCGCCTTCCAGAACGATTCCGTGGGCAGGCAAAAGACCGTCCACCCGATATCGGCGCGCGGCGCTACCGATCCAGACATTGCTCAGCGGTGTCGGTAATCCCTGGGTAAGACAGACAAACCGTCCGACAGATTCCAGGGCGCTTTCAGCCCTCTCATCGGAGTTCTCGATGGCCCAGCGTGCATTGCTGATACCCGGATAACCGCGCATCTGGGCGAGGATTTCGCCGAATTCTTGCATTTCAACACCAGCAGCGCGGGCGGCATCGGCCATCACCAACCCGTCGACTCGTCTGAAGTGTCGAGCGACATCGACGACGGTCATCGCTAAGCTGACCACTCGGAATCTGTCGACTGACATCTGGTGGAGCTCGGGCAGGAACCCGTGCCGGACGCGCCCATGCTCGGTAGTGGTGGGTCCCTTCCTCGCTGATCCTGGACGCAACACGGTGGGTAGCTCCACTGGTGGGCGGATGACCGGAAGTTGATGGAGGGCGGCAGCAGCCAGTCCGGCGAGGTAGCCATCCGGGGGACAACACAACACGAATGCCGACGAACGCATCTTGTAGGCGGACCACTTATTGGCGCGAGCAAGTGCACTGGACTCTATATAGGCTCCCTTGCCGTATGGAGTCAGGACCAATTGCCTACCCAGGCGCCGAACCGTATCCCGTGGGACACCCAACGCCGCTGCCTCCCGGATGTGGAAGACCGGTCCCAGGCGTGCTGTAAGACTCGAAACCACAGTGGCATCCGTCGCTCTCATGAACAGCAGCATGCCGATCAGCCGACGTCTCCCCGGGATCAATTCCTCGGATGTGGATGAAATGCACCTTGTGGACATCCCTTGAAGTCCCGGGGCCGCCGATTGCACGAGTTTCACGCGCCTCTGCGCCGCTGCACCACCCCGACTCGGCCGCGCCACCGCCGCCGCTCTACCCGGCTCGACCGCGCCGCCGCACCACCCGGCTCGACCGCGCCGCCGCACCACCCGGTCTGACCGCGCCGCCGCACCACCCGGACTGCATTGATCAAAATCGGGGAAAACTGGCTTCAGTGGGAGTTTTCGCCGATTTTGGTCAGTGTGGGCGACCATTTTCAGCGCCTCGGACAATGATCAATGCGCCAATCCACCGACTTGTCGTTGCCACTGGGCATAGACATGGTGAGCCGGTACAAAATCCATCGCCATCAGGTTCTCGGGTCCGAAGCCGCCGACCGAGGGGTGCGGCGCGTAGACATAAATCTGCCCCGACCTCAGCGCGGTACCTCGCTGCTCGGCGCCGAACGCCAAGGCGCCCAGCAAGTATTCGTCATCGCCTGCCGGCGTATTGATCTCGCTCACCAACGCATCTCGATTGGCCCACGGCCGGGACAATTCGCCGTCAAATGGGTCGAAGTACGAGATAGACCCATCGCTCGCAGACAGGAAAATGGCACCGAGCAATGTGCTGAACTTCGGCTGCAGGCCGCCGAAATCGATCTCGGGCCAGCAGGCCAGTGCGTCAGCGTAGATCTGGGGCGCAAGTATCTGTGTTGTCTCCACCCCAACGAAGGTAGCCGCCCCGAACCACCGCTCGATTGATCCCCAAGCCACTCAACACTGATCAAAGTTGGCGGAATGCATCCTTCAGACGCGTTTTCGTCGACTTTGATCAATGCCGATGACGTTCGTTGGCACCGTCGACTTTGATCAATGTGGACGACGTTCGTCCGCACCGCACCACGCCGCACCACGCCGCACCACGCCGCGCCGCACCACGCCGCGCCGCGCCCGACGATCATCAAGCCAAACCGGCGGGAACGACGCGGTCAATCAGCCAGCGCCGGCATGACCTCATTCTCGAACATCTCCATGCCTGAGGTGTCATAGGCCGCCTCGGTGAAACGGGTGATCAGGTAACCCATTCCGATGTCCTTCAGCGCTCTGACCTTCTCGGTGATCTGCTCCGGGGTGCCGAATCCAGGGGATTTGCGATAGTCGGCCACGCCGGCGTCAATCCGATCTTGTGGAATCACGCCGTCCAAGCGGGCGGCGTAAGACTGCAAGCGATCCTCGGCTTCCTTTTCGGTCGCTCCGATCATGATGTTGAAGTTGGTGGATCTGGTGATGGCATCGAAGTCGGTTCCAACGTCCGCGCAGTGTCCGGCCAACTGTTCGGACTTGTGCTTGAAAGCGTCATAAGTGCCGTCGAAGTTGGTGTACTGCGCGTACTTCGCGGCAATCTTCAAAGTCACCTTCTCACCCCCGCCGGCGATCCACATCGGGATCCCGGACGGCTGGATCGGTAGTGGCCGACAGATCGCACCGTCCACCTGGTAGTGCTTGCCATCGAAGGTGGCTTTGCCCTCCGTCCAGGCCTGGCGCATGATCTGCACGCCCTCGTCGAGCATCTGCAACCGAACTTTCGCCTCGGGGAAGCCATACCCGTAGGCGCGCCATTCGTGCTCATACCAACCGGCGCCAATGCCCATTTCGACCCGACCACCGGAGATCGCGTCGATGGTCGCTGCCACCTTGGCCAGGTACATCGGGTTGCGGTAGCTCATGCAGGTGCACATCTGTCCCAGCCGCACCCGGTCGGTGACGGCAGCGAACGCGGACATCAAAGTCCATGCCTCGTGTGTTGCTTCGGCGGTGGGGACCGGAACGGTGTGGAAGTGGTCGAAGACCCAGATCGATTCCCACGGGCCGGCATCTGCCCGCTGGGCCAACCGTTTCATGGTGGCCCACTGGGCCACCGGATCGATGCCAACCAGGTCCAGGGTCCAGCCCTGCGGAATGAATACGCCAAATTTGAGTGAAGTCATGTTGTCAACGTACTGAACAGCCGACAGCGACCACCGCAGCTGCGGGTATATCCTCTGCGGCATGACGCATTTCCGGATCAGCGAAGCGGCGGGGTTGTTGGGGGTCAGCGACGACACTGTTCGTCGATTGGTCGACACCGGTCAGCTCACCGCAATCAACGACGCCTCGGGACGCAAAAGCGTCGGCGGTGCCGAATTGGCCGAGTACGCCAGGCGGACCGCCCATGCAACCAACGATCCCTCCGGAATTGGCCGGAGTGCCCGTAATCGCTTTGTCGGGCTGGTCACCAAGATCACCGCTGACACCGTGATGGCTCAGGTTGAGATGCAGTGCGGCCCACATCGTGTCGTCTCGCTGATGTCCAGCGAGGCTGTTACCGAGTTGGGTCTTGAGGTTGGATCGCTGGCCGTTGCCGTCGTCAAGGCCACCACGGTAATCGTGGAGACCCCGGCCTGAACCTGCGGAGTTCTGTCGGCGCAGGTGAGAGCACCCTCGAGGAGCATGGGTAATACCTGGGTTGGCGGTATGTTTGAAGCTGTCATGGCGCATCGTTGCTGTAGCTCCGCGCCGCCGCATGAAGTCACGAAGGATGTTGAATCTTGTCTGAGTCGTCGTTTGTCCAGCCGGACCGCTCCACGGAGCTAGCGACAGCCCTACGCCACCGGATCATGATCCTGGACGGCGCCATGGGGACCATGATCCAGCAGCACAACCTGGCCGAGGAGCATTACCGCGGCGAACGCTTCGCCGACTGGCCAAGGGATCTCAAGGGCAACAATGACCTGCTCAGTCTTACCCAACCGGACATCATCAGAGAGATTCACCGCGATTACCTGCAGGCCGGTGCGGATTTCGTGGAGACCAACACGTTCAACGCGCAGGTCATTTCGATGGCCGACTACGGCATGGAAGAACTGGCCTATGAGCTGAACTTCGAATCGGCCAAGCTGGCCAGACTCGAATGTGACGCGATGACGGAAAAGACCCCGGAGAAGCCGCGTTACGTGGTGGGTGCCCTGGGCCCGACAAACCGAACCGCCTCCATCTCCCCGGATGTCAACGACCCGGGTGCCCGTAACACGAGCTATGACGAGTTGGTCGGTGCGTACCTGCAGCAGGCCAATGGTCTGGTCGACGGTGGCGCCGCCGTACTTCTGATCGAGACCATCTTTGACACCCTCAACGCCAAGGCTGCCATTTTCGCCCTGGAAACGCTGTTCGAACAGCGCGACCGGCGCTGGCCGGTAGTGATCTCGGGCACCATCACCGATGCCTCCGG
>JBBSUU010000300.1:0-4508 GCA_038234115.1 Mycobacteriales bacterium | reverse complement strand
GACGAGGATCTGCACCAGCTCCAGGCGAACACCGGAGTGGCCACCCAGCAGGCTGGTGGCCCTGATGAGCATGGTCGCGCGAACGACTTCTTCGTCGACGTAGCGACCGACGCCGACGGTGTTGGACAGCACGAGTCGCCGGGAGAGTTCGGCAGCGTCGTCCGGGTTGGCGAATGCCTGTCGTCCGGCCAGCGAGCCGAATCCGGTGTTCACCGAGTAGATCGGGTCCTGTAGGCCCACCGCATTGCCGGTCACCACGGACTCGAGCCATTCTCTGCTGGGGACCAGCTTTGCCGCAGCCTCCGGAGCAATTTGCACCTGCGCGCGGTGGCGCGCCACCGCGAGGAGGTCATCGAGCGTGAGCGAGGTATGGCCAATGGAGATCACAGTCTCCTGAGAATCAACATTATCCGCGGTAACTTCAGTGTCCGTCATGGCCACAATGGTGCTGATCGCAGTGGTCACATTCAATCTGCATTCTCATCCAATAAGAACACCGATTGCCCGTCGCCCAGCCGAAACCCTAGCGTTCGGGTCATTCCAACTGCTCGGAGGCGCCAGATGTCCACAGATCTCACCTACGGATTGCCGATCATCCACGACGATCCCTATTCAGATGAGAACTTGACAGACCCGTATCCGATGTTTGAAAGAATGCGGGACGCCGGACCCGCCGTGTGGCTGGACAAATACGATGTACCTGCCTTCACCCGCTTCGATGCGGTGCGCGAGATTCTTGTCGACCACGAGACTTTCATTTCCGGTGCCGGGGTCGGTCCACGCAACTACCACCATCAGCCACCGTGGCGGAAACCGGGAATTCTGGACTCCGACCCGCCGATGCATACACCGTTGCGGGCAGTGATGTCCGATGTCATAAGTCCGAAAAATTTACGGAGCCTCCGGCAGGGTTTCCAAGAGTTCGCCACCCCTTTGGTCGACCGAATCCTCGACGAACGCGAATTCGACGGTGTGACGGACTTCGCAGAGTTGTTCCCACTACGCGTATTCGGTGATGCGGTGGGGATTCCGCGGGAAGGTCGGCAGGACAACCTGTTGTCCCACGGCGCCATGAACTTTTCCCAGTTCGGCCCGGAGGATGCTCGGTACGAGCAATTCATGGCGGCCGGTGAGCACACCATCGAATGGGTCGCCACCAACTGTGCCCGAGAAAACCTGAGTTCCGATGGGCTTGGCTCAAAAATCTGGGCCCACGCCGACGCCGGCGCCATTGAACCGGAAGAGGCTGCCGTCCTGGTCCGAGCGCTGTTGTCGGCCGGGCTGGATACCACCGTCATCTCGATCGGTAACACGCTCGGATGCCTGGCAACGCATCCGGAGCAATGGCAAAAAGTGCGCGAGAAGCCCCGGCTGTCCCGCTTTGCCATCGATGAGGCGCTCCGACTCGAGGCCCCGTTCCAGTCGTTCTTCCGCACGACAGCCCGTGACGTCGAGTTCCATGGTGTTGCGCTGCCTGCCGACAGCAAACTGATCGTGTTCCCGGGTGCGGCCAATCGGGATGAACAGCGCTGGGGCGAGGATGCCAACGACTACCTGGTAGAGCGCCAAACAAGTGGACACCTGACTTTTGGCATGGGAATCCATCAGTGCGTGGGACAACCCATTTCCCGACTGGAGATGGAGGTTCTCTACGGCGAGCTCGTCAAACGAACCGCCTCCATCGAAGTGGTCGGAGAGCCGGTGCGGTTCCTGCACAACACGCTGCGAGGATGGAGTTCCCTACCACTGAGGGTAGTTCCGGCGTGACGGCAACCATCAACCAGGTCATTGATGATCTGGTTGTTGCCGTCGGTCAGAATTGCCGCATCATCACCGATCCTGATATCACTGCCGGCTACCGGCAGGATCAAACCCTGGTGGTGCCAGGTGGCGAACCGCTGCTGGTTGCTTTCCCTCGACAGCTGACGACGTGGTTGAGGTCATGACCCCGGGCTGGATCTGGTCAATCCGGAAAGCCTGAAGAGTTCCTCCCCTGTGGTGATATCCGACGTCGGAGCCGCCAAAACTGACTCACCGATCGCCTCTCGTCGGCCGATTGGCAAGCTCACAATCAGCTGCTGACCCGCGCATTGACTTCACCCTTGACGCGACATAGTTTAGAGGAAGATAGTCCTCAATAAACGGCATTCTCGGCTCGGGCACGGTGCACTTTTTCGCCCACTCACCTTCGAGGAGTCATCATGGGAGATCTCGCCATCATCGCGAGCAGTGCGGGTCACTCCCCGCTCGCCGGCATCAGCCAAGTGGAAGCGCCGCGGCCCGGGGTAAAACCACTGATAGTTGTGGGAGTCGATGGTTCCGCAGCTTCCCTGGATGCGCTGCGGTGGGCGATGAAGTACGCGATGCTCGCCGGTGGTCGGATCCAAGCGGTCACCAGCTGGGAGATGCCGGCCTCGGTTGGCCTGGAGTTCGGCACGTTCGACTGCGACTGGGAGCAAAACGCCCGCTCGACCCTGGAAACCGCTCTCCGTGAAGCCCTCGGCGACGGTGCTGACACCATCGGAATTACTGTCCGGCGGGGCCGGGCCCAGCAGGTCCTGGTGGACGCTGCCCGGGAGGCCGAGCTACTGGTCGTCGGATGTCGGGGCCACGGTTCTTTTGTGGGCATGCTGTTGGGCTCGGTCAGTGAACATGTGATCGCACATGCCGGTTGCCCGGTGGTGGTCATTCGACACCCCGATGTGCACCCACCGCCAACCGGTCCGGCTACGACGGCCCCGCAGGATCCGGGGTCGGTGAGATGACCATGGACCTCACCCCCTCTGAGCAGCAGGCGCTGGATGAGATCGCTCGGCAGATTCAGGTGGAAGATCCACTGCTGGCCGCGGGTCTGGGCGCTCGGCCGGTCAGGTCCAACCGCCACCACGGTGCCGGCGTGGCCCTGGGCTGCGGGTTCTTCATGTTCCTTTTCGGAACGGTGCTGTGCGCGGTCGTGCCGGCTGTCGGAATCGGGATCAGCATCACCGGGTTCCTGATAGTTCTCTTCGCCTGTCTGGTAATGGCCGCCCGACCCGCGGCTGCGCCGGCAGATCAGCCCGGAATGGTTAACCGTTGGCTCCAAGATCTCTGGGCCGCTTTCGGTGATCCGCCCCCCACCGACCCGAAATGACCGGTGTTGTCCGGAGCCGGCTGCCAAGACAAACTCGCGCCGCGGCCTGTCGAGGTTCAACTCGTTGCGGTGCGGTCGGCCACCTCGGGATCGTAATCATCGTGGGCGATGTGACGTAGTTGACGCCAGATCAGCACCACGAAGATCGCCGAGCCGACCCCGGCAAACCAGAATGGCGTAGAAACATTCCACCGCTGGGCCAAGGCGCCGCCCAGCGCAGAACCCAGCACCAGGCCACCAAAAACTCCCAGGCTGTTTACTCCGGTTACTCTGCCCTGCAGGTGAACGGGTACCGCTCGCTGTCGAACGGTGACGGAGGTGGTCCCCCAGACAAATGCGTGGGCCCCGAAGATGACAAAGATCGGTAAGGCGACCCAGGCAGAAGTGGTCAGGGCCAGCGCCAGGTGCACCACGGTCTCGATGATCAACCCGATCCGCATCAGGTTGCCGAGCGAGATCCTTCTGGTGAGCCAGCCGTAGGCAGCGGTACCGACCAGGCCACCGAGAGCGCCGGCGGTGGTGATCAGCCCAAACCCGATCTCGCGCAGCCCAAGTCGTTCGGTGGCGTAGAGCACCAGGACCGACCAGGCGGCGCCGAAAGTGATGTTGAAGACGAAGATCGTCAGCACCAGGGTGCGCACCGCTGGGTGGTGCGCCACCCAGCGGATACCTTCCATCAGGTCGTGATGCACGCGCCGGTGAATTCCGGAGCGATCTACCGGCGGCAGTGTCATCCGGGACAACAACACGACGGAGAGCACCACGAGCATCAACTGTGCACTGAATGGAAACACCGTGCCGGCCGCTAGCAGCGCCGCACCAAGAGGTGGCCCGGCAAGCTGATTCAGCGTAATAAAACCGGTTTGGATCCGGGAGTTGGCGATGGCCAGTTCCCGGCGCGGTACGACCATCGGCGTCAGTGTCGCCGAGGTGTTGTCGACAAATACTTCGGATGTCCCCAAACAGAACAGCACTATCAATACCACCGAGATCGAAACGTTTTCGGTGACCACCGCAGCGATCAGTGTTGCCAACACCAGCACCCGCAAACCGTTACCCACCACCATGACCCGCCACCGCGACACCCGATCGGAGATCACCCCGGCCACCAGGGAGAATAACAGTGGCGGCAGCCATTGGACGGTGGCTGCCAACGCCACCAGCCGAGCATCGTCGGTGAGTGATGCAACCAGCAGTGGGCCGGCTGCCAGCACGATCCCGTCACCGAGGTTGCTGACCCAGGACGCCAAGACCAACCAGCGGAACCGGGTTCCTAGCCGTCGGGGCACGACCAATTCGACAAACCGCACCCAGACATTCACCTTCGGAATGCTAGTTCCCGTTCACGATGACAAATTTCGGCTCAACCGGCCGATAT
>JBBSUU010000299.1:0-4519 GCA_038234115.1 Mycobacteriales bacterium | reverse complement strand
CGCCCCGGCTGCCCCGAACGCCCGCTGGCAAGGTCGCTCGCGGCCTGGTCGCAGCCGGGCTGGCCGACGGGTCCCTGCCGGTTCGACCGCTGAGCTGACTCAGCTGACGTGACATCGCCGACGTCCGGCCGTTAGCGTGACCCCATGCGCTCCGATACGACGAACCCGTTGCAGCCGGTGATCGTTGCTGCCCGGCGGACCCCGATCGGCACCGCCGGCCACGCACTTTCCACCTTCACCGTTGACGCTCTGGCAGCCCCGGTTCTGCGTGCCGTGACGGATCAGTGCGCGGAGTTGAACCTACCGATCGAGGACGTCATTCTGGGCAATTGCCTGGGGCCGGGCGGCAACCTTGGTCGCATCGCCGCGCTGCGGGCCGGGTTCGACCAAGCTGTCCCCGGGGTTACGGTGGATCGGCAATGCGGCTCGGGCCTGGATGCGTTGATGCAGGCTGCTTCTCGGATTCGCGCCGGAGATGCCGAATTGGTATTGGCCGGGGGCGCGGAATCTGCCTCTACCGCGCCGAAACGCGTTTGGCCGAACACTGATGCCGCCTACGCCAGAGCACCATTTACGCCCGCCGGATTTCCGGATCCGGAGATGGGACCGGCTGCGGAGGCGCTAGCCGGCCGACTGTCGATCAGTCGGGAACGGCAGGATGCCTGGGCCGCTCGCTCGCATCGCCGGACCGTGCAGGCTCAACGGGCCGGCGTCTTCGACCGGGAGATGGTGGACCTGGAAATCTTGTCCAGGGATGAGCGACCGCGAGAGGGACTCGACGAGATGCGATTGTCCCGGCTGCGGCCGGCCTTCGACCCGGCCGGGACCGTCACAGCCGGGAACTCCTGCGGTGTCTCTGATGGCGCCGCGGCCGCGGCTGTCACCAACTACGCCCGATGGAGCGCCTCATCGCTGCCGGGTGTGGTGATCCTCGGTTGCGCAATTGTCGGCTGCGACCCGGCACTTCCCGGCCTTGGGCCGGTACCGGCTGTTCGCAAACTGTTGCAGCGTCAGGGTCTTCACATCCGGGAGATCGGCGCCGTCGAGATCACCGAGGCTTTTGCCGCCCAGGTCATTGCGGCCTGCGATCTGTTGGAACTCGATGAGAACATCGTCTGTTCCGACGGTGGGGCCATCGCCATGGGGCATCCGTGGGGCGCATCGGGTGCGGTGCTGGTGGTGCGCCTGTTTCATCGGATGCTGCAGCCGGACGGACCCGAGTTCGGTGTCGCCGGCTGCGCCATCGGCGGCGGTCAAGGCATTGCGATGCTGGTGCGAAAAGTGAATCCGTGAGCGAGGTCCGTTTCACCGGAGTCCATCACGCGTTTGGTGACCGGGTGGTTCTCGAGGAGATCAATCTGACCTTTTCGGAGAATCGCATCGGAATTGTGGGCGCCAACGGCTCTGGCAAATCAACCCTGGCCCGGATGATCAACGGGCTGATTCAGCCGACCTGCGGCAGTGTCACCTTTGACGGCCTCGACGTGGCCAAACACGGCAAACAGGTACGGCGCCAGGTGGGGTTCATCTTCACTGATCCGGACAATCAGATCGTGATGCCGACTGTCGCCGAGGATATCGCCTTCACGCTGCGCCGAACCGGACTGTCGAAAGCCGAAATCACCGATCGGGTAACGGAAATGCTCGAGCGTTTCGGCTTGGCCGGACATCGTGATCACCCGGCCCATTTGCTCTCCGGTGGCCAGAAGCAGCTGTTGGCGTTGGCATCGGTGATGGTGGGGCGGCCGGCGATGCTGGTGGCCGATGAGCCCACCACCCTGCTGGACGCCCGTAACGCCCGGATGATCACGCAGGTCCTCACCTCGCTGGAACAGCAGGTGGTGGTGGTGACCCATCAACTGGACGTGCTCGCCGACTTTGATCGGGTCGTGGTGATCGAAGATGGGCGGGTACACGCCGATGATGTGCCGGCAGTGGCGATATCACGGTATCGGGACCTGCTGGAGTTGCCCCGGTGATTGGTCTCTATCAGCCCGGGACGTCCTTGCTGCATCGGATGCCCGCGGGACCCAAGTTGCTGCTGCTGGCGGCAGCGGTGCTCGCTGTTGTCTGGTTGCGCGAACCTTGGCACATTGGGGTCGCAGTCCTGGTTACTGCCGGTCTGTATGCGCTGTCGGGCATTTCCTGGCGCGCAGCACTCTCCCAGTTGGCACCACTTCGTTGGATCATCCCGATCCTGCTGGCCTTCCAGCTGTTTCTGGGCAGTTGGCAGAATGCCGTGATGACAACCGGATCGTTGCTGGTCAACGTGGCGCTGGCCGCCCTTCTGACTTTGACTACCAGGGTAACCGCGATTCTTGATGTGGCGCAACGGGTTTTGCGTCCGCTGCGCCGGTTCGGGGTGGATCCGGATCGTGTCGGACTGATGTTGGCGCTGACCATACGTTGCATTCCGATGGTGGCCGGCATCGTCCGCGAGGTCTCCGATGCCCGGAAGGCACGCGGAATCACCGGTATCCGTGGATCCATGATGGCGCTCGCCGCGCCGGCCGTCGTCCGGGCGCTGCGATCAGCAGATGCGATGGGTGAGGCGCTCACCGCTCGCGGCGTGGACGACTGAAACTGCTTCGTCAATTGACTTGACCCTCACGCAACGTCAGGCTGCAGTCTTGATCTTGTCCGGCTCAAATGGATGGGCCGGATTCGAGGAGACAGTGGTGACAGGAGGTCATGTGATGGACAGCTACCGCACTTCGATGGGGAGCATTCGTTCGGGCACGACCGAAGAATGGCTACCGGTCGGCGCAGTTGCGCAGCTCGCCGGCGTGACGGTCAGGACCCTGCATCACTATGAGGAAATCGGTTTGCTGATACCGAACGAGCGAAACCGGGCCGGTTACCGTCAATACAATTCGGCGGATCTGAGCCGGCTGACCAAGGTCCTGTACTACCGGGAACTTGGATTCCCCCTCGAGGAAATCGCAACCCTACTCGACGACACCGAGGTCGACTCCCTGCAGCACCTGCAACGCCAGCACACGTTGCTGACCGAGCGCCTGCGACGGGTGTCGAGCATGGTCGAAGCGGTAGAAAAGGAAATGGAGGCACACATGTCCGGCACCGAATTGAGCGCCGCAGAGAAGCTCGAGATCTTCGGCGAGACATACGATCCGGCGTATGAGGTGGAAGCACAGCAGCGATGGGGTGACACGCCGGCCTGGGCACAATCCCAGGAGCGAACCAAAAACTTCACCAAAGCTGATTGGCAACAGGTCAAGGACGATAGCGACACAGCGAATGCCGAAATGGTCCGGGTCTTTAGGTCCGGCGCCCAGCCGGGGAGCGCGGCGGCAAATGAAATCGCCGAAAGTCATCGGGCCAGTATCGAATTCTACTACGACTGTGGCTATGAAATGCAGCAGAACTTGGCCGAAATGTACTTGGCAGATGAACGTTTCACCAAAACCTATGAGGATCTGGCCGTCGGCCTGACCCAATGGCTGCGGGATTCGATCTTCGCAAACGCTGAGGGAAAGTAATTGATCAACGGGGTGTCTGCGGAGAAATCTGCGGCACCCCGTTGTCGCCCAGTTCCGCCGAAGGGCTGTTGGCGCAGTTTGACAAAGTTGGATCTGATCCCCGCGCTCAGGGCGCCGAATGTGGATCATTCGATCCAGCCTTCACCAATGTGGATAACTTGGCTGACCCACCCGCCCACTCCGCCATGATTCGGCCCATGACCATTCCCCGGGAAGCGCTTCAGACCCCCCTGACCTTCGACGCGCAGATCATCACCAGGCTGACCGAGATCGTTGGTAGTTTAACGAGTCGGCGGCAACTTTGGATCATTCCGCTCGATTCGACGGGACGACAACTTCCGCTCGTAATGCCGATCGATGGCATACCCGCTCGCCCGCCGACCCGGATGCTGCACAACCTCCTGGTGCTACTGCGAGACGCCTTTGGCGCGTCCGGCGCCGAATCAGTCATCTACGCCCTTCAACGAACTGGTTCGGCGGAGGTGACCGCGGATGACCTGGCCTGGGCACACGCCATCAGGCGGCAGGGCAAGGTGAGCGGTTTAGCAGTTCGCGGCGTTTACCTGTGCTCGACGGCAGGGGTTTCGGCTTTGCCCGGCAGCCGAGAAGCGACGGTTCACGCCACCGGTTGACAACCAATCTGGGCCTGCGACCGCGGACTGATGCCGCACTGGCCAACTTCTCGGCCCCACCGAATTTACCGAATGGGAGCACCAACTATAGGGAGCACCAACTATTGGGAGCACCAACTATTGGGAGCACCACAGTGGCGGTGCGCACCAACTCCGGGGCGGCCCGCCACGACCCTACGGGCCGGCCTGATGCGACACCAGGCAACCTGACGTCGGGCAACCCAACGCCGGGCAACCCAACGCCGGGCAACCTGACGTCGGGCAGATCAGTCGACCGGAGGGCGCACCCGCCCAGCCTTGGTGTGGCTTCGTTCCTTTTTTCCGGCGAGGCGCCGTTCCACAGCGCCACGAGATGGCCGGGTCGGTCGACGCGGTGCCGGCGGCGGG
>JBBSUU010000298.1:0-4525 GCA_038234115.1 Mycobacteriales bacterium | reverse complement strand
GCACCGTTCGGTATTCCATTGCTGATCACCCGCCAGAACGCGGGTAACAGCGAGGTCTGATAGGCGCCACCGGCGGATGGATTGCCCAGAATGACGAAGACCAGGACAGTAATTCCGATGCCAAGGACACCGAACAGCACCTGAAAGGCCATCGTTACCGTAGCGGCCGATGCCACCAATAATGCTCCGAGCCACCAGAGCGTCATAAAGTGCCCGGTCAGCGCGTCGAGCATCTGATCGACGATGAGGGCGCCGCCGAGTCCGGACAGGATGGCGTAGGGGACTACAGCAGCAAGGCGGAATACCGCGCGCCGTAGTGTCGAGGGCCGGGCGCCGGATGCCACGCCCAGCAGCGATGCCATCAGGTAGCCGCCGACAATCCATCCGATCACCAGGTAGAAACCAGTGAGCCCGCGCCCGTCGCCGGGCTCCAGCGGGACCAGGTCCTGGACCGACACCGTCCGCTGCTGTGCGCTATCGGCCCGGGTGATCACCTCGGTAACAGCGGTGGCCACCGAGGCTCCCCCACCGGTTGCGATCAGTAGGGTGTCGTCGGTCCCTTGCGCATTGATCACCAACGCGGCTGAGATATCGCCGGCGCGGATGCGGCTCTCCGCTGCCGCTTGGTCGGTCGCTGGTTGCGCCAGGAGCGGCGAGCCGGCCAGACCGTTGAGTTGTACGACGGTCTGATCGGCCAACTGACCGGACGCTGCGACCACCGCTACCGGAATGTCCTTGGGAACGGGCGCATGGAAAGCACCGACGTAGGAAAGAATGAATCCCAGTTGTAGGAGCAACACACCGAGGATCAGGCCAACAGTTCGCAGCGCGACGGCATCCTTGAATTCTGCCCACCAGCTTTGTGGAATCACCGGTTCTTCGGGTGCCTGATGCCGGGGTGCCGGGTGCGGAGCGTTCATCTCGAGCCTTCTTCACGGGTGTTGGCGGCAATCTGCAATGGATACGTTAATGTATCGGATACATAATCGTATCCAGTTGTGACGAGGTTCTCCGTGTTCAAGACAGATTCACCCGGTCCGGCGTCGCAACCACGGATCACCAAGCGCCGAGCGGAAACCCGCCTACGCATTCTCGACGCCGCGGCTGAGACATTCGGCGACAAGGGTTTCGGCCGCACCACAGTCGAGGACATCTGCGAGAAAGCGGGTTATTCCAGGGGCGCTTTCTACTCGAACTTCGACAGCCTGGATCAGCTGTTCTTTGCACTCCACCAACGGCGCTCCGATGCACTCATCACAGCCGTCAGCGCCGCAGTCACCAGTGCTATTGCCGAGTTTGCCGAAGCACCCCCTTCGATTGCCGACCTGATGGATCGCGTGGTGGCGCAGTTACCCGTCGATCGTCGAACGCAGCTGCTCAACTTGGAATTCACCGCCTATGCGCTGCGGAATCCCGCGGTGGGGCAGGCATTGGCGGGTTACCGGGCCGACCTGCGGCGGACCATCATCCCGATTTTGCAGATCGGGATGACGGCCACCGGAGGGGACCCCTCCACAGCAGACTTGGACGATCTCGCCCGGTTGGTGCTGGCGGTGCACGAGTCCATGTCGGCCCAGGAGCTGCTCGAGCCGGGGGAACGCCTACTCGGGACGTTGCGAACCGCCGCGCTGACCTCGATGATCAGTCGCCCACCGATGAACTAGCCGAAGCGTGCGGCCAGCGCGTCGAGGGTCTTCGTGATGCCCTGCGCATTCTTGTTCGGCATCCCAAATATTTCCAAGAGCTTCGGCGCCTTGGCGCTCGTGTAGTCGAAGGTCTCGGTGACCTGGGTTCGGCCGGGTGATAGTTCCGTCAATTGCCAGATCCAGGTGTGACCCAACGGATGCCGCCAGGCGATGACCGAACCTTCCGCGTAATCGACGACGCGGCTGGCGATCTTGTACGGAACGCCGAATTGCTTCATCTTCACCGAGAAAGTGGCGCCGGCGCTGAGCTTCGCCGGACCGTCGACGGTGTCACGGACGGTGCCCGACCCATCCAGTTCGCCGTGCCGTCGAGGATCCGCGACCAGCGCAAATATTTCTGCCGCTGACGCATTCACTATTACCCGACGGGCGACCTTGCGGTCACCGACCTGAACTGTGCTGACTTCTGACATTGCGATCCCAATCTTGAGCCTGGCCTACATTTCTCCAGGGCATTCGCCGCTGTGCCCGAATCAGATTGCCGGGAAACCAGTTTCCGCCAACTCGCCGGCTATCGCCGCTCCTGGCAGGGCTCTGAAGTTGCACTAGAGCTGCAGATTCCGACTCCGAACTCGCATGATGACGGCCGCGGCCACGGTCACCACCGCGGCCAAGATGGCGGTGATGGCGACGGGGCCGGAAAGCAACGGCCCCTGAAGTCTGGCAGTCGCAATCCAGCTCAGACCCCAGGCCAGGGCCGCAGCCACGGCAACGCGTCCGCGGCCCGCGACGGCCACGGCGACGCCGATTCCCGCTGCAATGACCAGAACCAGGATCCCCCATGTGGTTTCACCCAAAGCCAGATCGCCAACGCCGGCATCTTTGAGCACTGCGGCAACATTGGCGATGGTGGCCACGCTGACCCACCCGAGGTAGAGGCCGAAGGTACCGTCCATCAGTGTCGCTTCGATCCAGTTCCGAGTGCGCGGTCGGTGAGAAGTCGTTCGCTCTGTCATACAGATCAGTGTGCCCAATTGCTCAGCATACTGAGTAATTTCTACTGCAGTTTGGCGAGCGGGAAAGGGAGTGTCTCTCGGATTCCGCGCCCGGTCAACAACATCACCACCCGATCAACCCCCACTCCCAGCCCGCCCGTCGGCGGCATCCCGTATTCCAGGGCAGCCAAGAAATCCTCGTCCACCTCCATTGCCTCGGGGTCACCGCCGGCGGCCAATAGGGACTGCTGCAGCAGCCGCTTTCGTTGTTCGATGGGATCTGTCAGTTCGCTATAGGCGGTGCCGAGTTCGACACCCCAGGCCACCAGATCCCACCGCTCGGTAAGCCCCGGTTTGCTGCGGTGCGACTTCGTCAGGGGCGAGACGGAGACCGGGAAATCCTTGTAGAAGGTCGGTACCAGGGTTTGTGCCTCAACCAGATGTTCATACATCTCCTGGACAACCTCGCCGGAATCCCAGTCCGGCCGGTAAGCGATCCCTCGCCTGTCGCACAGTCTCCGAAGTTTGGTCAGCGGGGTTTCCATGGTGACCTCCTCGCCGAGGGTTTCCGAGACCGCAGCATGCAGAGTTTTGATCGGCCAAGGTCCGGAAATATCGAATGGCTCCAACTGTCCGGCAGCGTTGGGACGCAGGGCGATTTGTTCCCCGTGCGCCGCCTGAGCCGCTTCTTGGATCAACTCACGGCACGTGTCGAGCATCCGGTTGTAGTCGCTGTGTGCCTCGTAGGCCTCGAGGATGGTGAACTCGGGATTGTGTTTCCAGTCTGCCCCCTCATTGCGGAAGGTCCGTCCGATTTCGAAAACCTTGTCCATGCCCCCAACGCAGAGCCGCTTGAGATAGAGCTCCGGAGCGATCCGCAGATAGAGATCCAGGTCGTAGGCATTGATGTGGGTGGTGAACGGCCGCGCATTGGCGCCGCCGTGGACCTGTTGCAGGATCGGGGTTTCCACTTCAAGAAAGCCGCGGCGGTGGAGCGACTCCCGTAGCGATCTGAGGGCCGCGCTACGTGCTTTGGTCAGCAGCCGGGTCTCGGAATTGATGGCCAGATCGATGGATCGATTGCGCACCCTCGCCTCCGGATCGGTAAGTCCCCTGAACTTGTCCGGCAGCGGTCGAAGACATTTGGCGGTTAAACGCCAGGACGAGACCGTCAGCGACAATTCGCCGCTTCGGCTGTGGGCGAGAGTACCGGTCACCTGGATCAGGTCACCGAGATCAAACCGAGAACTGAACTCCTTCAAAGGCTGTGCGCCAACAGCATCCCGCTCGAGAATTAACTGAACATCGCCTGTCCAATCGCGTAGCCGGGCAAACACCACCCCACCATGGTCTCGGAGTAACAATAAACGGCCGGCCAGCGATGCAGGCGCTCCGTTTTGGAAGGTGCGGAACTGCGCGATCGTCGCCGACGGCCGGATCGCAACGGGGTATGAATCAATTCCGGCAGCCTTGAGCTGCGCCAGTTTCTCAAAACGTACGGCTTGCTGTTCCGGCCGACGCGCGGCATCTACTGCCGGCGGTTTTGCCGAGTCCAGGATGGGATTGACCCCCACCAGAAGTGGAATCGGCGCGCTCGCTTCGGCTTCACGTTCCCTGAAACGACTGAATGGGACGTTGACGTAACCTTCGGCCATTGCCGAGGCCACGCTGATTCTGGTGAGGTTACGAACATCGGAGAAGCAGAGAAACCGGGGTAACCATTCCGGGTTGTATTTGACGTTGGAGCGATAGAGCGCTTCCAACTGCCACCAGTGCGAGAAAAATAGCAACAACCGACGCCACAGTCGAAGGATCGGCCCGGCACCAATCCGGGCGCCCTGCTCGAAAGCCGAACGGAAGACCGCGAAATTCAGCGAAACCCTT
>JBBSUU010000297.1:0-4532 GCA_038234115.1 Mycobacteriales bacterium | reverse complement strand
CGCGGATATCGACGAGCGTGGCTACTGGGACGACTATCAGCTCGCCTACACGACGGCGCTGGCCAAGTGCTCGACCGTCTCCTCTCCTTGGCATGTCATTCCGGCCGACCGGAAGTGGTATCGCAACTGGGCAATCGCTGCGTTGTTGACCCAGACGTTGATCGATTTGGATCCGCAGTACCCGGCAGCGAAATTCGATGTGGAGGAACAACGCCGTCTGCTGGAGCAAAGTTGATCGCACAGGACCCCCATTGGATCGGGAGGTAGAGGCCGGCTCCGGAAACATGGACAATGACGTGGTGTCAGATAGCCAGCATCAGATCGCCGTGATTTTGCCCTTCAAAGCCAGCACCCGTGGCAAATCGCGGATCGAGCTCCCCGTCCAAGATCGATCCAAGCTGGCCGTGGCCATGATGCGAGATACCGTTCGGGCCGTGCTGACCGCACAATCGGTCAGCTCGGTCCTTCTGGTGGTGGAAGACCCGCGCGATATTGCCGGTCTGTTGGCCGAAGAAACCGATGCGATCAGTCAGGGGCGGATAGATGTGATGATTGCCACCACCCCCGGGCTCAACACGGCGATTCTGGCCGGCAAGCAGCACCTCGAAGACATTGGTTGGCAAGGCCGGGTGGCGGCGTTGTTGGCCGATCTCCCCGGCCTGAGTGCCGCTGAAATTGACGCCGCCGCGCTGAAGGCAAAGTCGCATCAGCTCTCGGTGGTGGCAGATCGCCAGTCGGTCGGTAGCACGATGTTGATCGCTGACGAGATCCCTTCTCTCACTCCGCATTTTGGACCCAATTCGCTTCGCGCCCATCGGGATGCCGGCGCCAAAATGTTGGATATCCCGGAAGCCAGCGGGCTCCGCAATGACGTCGATGAGATCCCTGGCCCGCTCCTGGCAGATTGGGGCAGGGGTCTGGGCCCCCACACGACGGCATTGGTCCGCTCGCTGTCGGCAGTGTCCTGAGCTCGGCGCACCGTGCGCTGAGCCCGGCCGGCGACCCCGAACCGGACGGCGGATGGGTCGCCGAACCGAGCGGAACGGGGGGCCGGTGTTACTTTTGACTGGTGCCCCGTCGTTTCCTCACTCCAGGCTGGATCTTCGGTCATGTCCTCGTGACCGCAGCAGTATTGCTGTGCCTGCGGTTGGCCTGGTGGCAACTTGCGCGTAGTCATGAAACCGACGGTGGCGCACAGAATTTCGGTTACGCACTGCTCTGGCCGCTGTTCGGGGCCGCCTTCGTCTACATGTGGGTGAAGTTCCTTCAACTCGAGCAGCTTCGGGACACCGAAATTGAGGCGGCGCACGCGGAGACCGTTTCGCAGGTCCTCGCCGAAGCGGAGCAACTCACAGCTGCGGCGTCGCGAGATCACATCCCATTCGAACAGTCCGCCGGCAACCTGGACAACGATCACCTGGGCAGCGAACACCTCGAACCGGCATCAGAATCGATGGCGGAGCAGCTGGCACAGCCGGTGCAAGCGGCGCCGCAGATCGAGGACCTCTATGAACAAACGCATCTGAACGAGAACGAAGACGCAGGCCTCATCGCGTATAACCGCGCACTGGCTGCACTGGCTGAACAGGACCAACGTCGTGCCCGCTGATCTACCCGCAAAAGCTTCACCGCCGACCGTCCCCGCCGGACCGACACGGAAAATCGCCGGGGCTCTTTCCAGGTTCCGAATCATCTCGATCGCCGAGAGCGTCGCATTGCTCGTCCTGGTCGTGCTGATGGTTTTCCGTTACGGCTTCGACCAACACCTGCTGCCTTGGTGGCCACAGTTTCACGGGTTCGTTTTCTTCGCTTACTTCTTGTTGACCCTGGACCTGGGATTCAAAGCGCGTTGGAAGCCGGTGGGCACGCTCCTGGTCATCCTGGCCGGAATCATCCCGTTCGTCTCGTTCTGGGCCGAGCACAAAGTCCACCAGAAGGTGTTGGCCGGCGAGCGGCTCTGAGCGATAGCGCACCGCCACGGCTCACACCGTGAGAGTGCGAGCGACCAAGGTCATCTCGGAGATGTGCGAGCCCTCGATACCCACCCCATCGGGGCGGGGGACAAAGCCGGGCAGCACCGATAGATCGTCGCTGCCATCCATCACTCGTACGGTGATCGGTGAGTTCGATCCCAGCATCAGATCCAGCACCAGGCCCTTCTCCGGCACGGCGTGGAAGAGCAATTCGAACTCATCCTGGGCCGGAATCGTTCGACCGGCAGCACTGGCAGACCGAACATCGGCGCCAGGCAATTGGACGAACACCAACCGTGACTCCCGCTGCGGCACGATGTTGAGCTGAAGTGACCGGGTGCCGTCGGCATTTGTCGTGTCGGATATGACCTCTACCTTCGGCGCCGCGAGATCGGCCGCGGCTGCCGGACCCACCGTGGTGTCGGCCGGCAGCAAGGGGAACTGGGCGGATAGGTCCTGCTTTTCCGACACCATCGCGTCACTCCAGCCGGTCGGGTCGGCGCCCGGTCGCACCCAGAACGCCTTGCCGGTGTCGGCATCCATTGCGTACAACATCTCTACCGGCACCGGATGACGGGCGTCGAACCGGTCCACCACCAACCCCACCAACGTCGCGGTGAGGACCAACACGGCGGTGCACA
Source organism: Mycobacteriales bacterium (assembly GCA_038234115.1). GTDB lineage: Bacteria > Actinomycetota > Actinomycetes > Mycobacteriales > Nakamurellaceae > Nakamurella. The sequence continues at coordinate 1,918 of JBBSUU010000297.1, read as the reverse complement.
GTGCCGGGGTCGCAGTCCGGATTCGCCGCCGTGCCGGCGAATCCGGCGCGGGGAACAGCATCTCGATGGTGGGCAGCAGGGTAAGTGCCAGGAGGACGGCAAAAAATGCCGGCGCGGCGGCGGTGGCCAGGCCCAGCGCCGGGAAGAACAAATACACGGTCGGTGCCAATATCAGTACCCCGACAGCACCGGCAACTGCGGCAATCGTAGGAGCGAGCCAGCGGGGCCGGATCAGCAGCGCCGCCGCCGCGGCCAATACCCCGAACAGCGCGGGTATCGAAGCCAGATAAGCACCGCCGGGTGTTACGGCCGCCAACACAACGCCGAGAATGCTCAACCAGCCCAGTGCGCCAAGCGCCAGCCCCCACGGCGTAAAACGCTTGCGCAGCAGGGCATACCAAGTGAGCACGATGGTGATGACGAGCGCGACCACGGCTAACCGGTACCACCCGGGTGACCAAGGGTCGCTGAGGTTTTCGTAGCCGGGACGCAGCAGCCCAAGCAGCGGATAGAAGAACTGCGCCGCAACGGTTGCCAGCAGGATGGGAATGAGCGCCAGAGCGAACCCAGCGGCCAGGTGCGTACCGCGCACCAGTGCGCGCCGCACGGCCAACCACATCACGATGGCTGTGCCGAGTAGCGCAAGAAGAGCGATCGGCCAGACCAATACGCCCGGATAACGCAGCAGCGAGCCGAGCACCGGGAAATAGGTGGAGTCGCCGGTGGAAGGCTGCGCAAGGAGGGCGATGTCGGCAGATCCCAGGGCTGTTGCCATTGCCAGCGCGTTGGAACCGTGTTGCTGCAACGAATTGAGCGACATGTAATCCGCGCGGTCCTCTGGGGAGTGGTACGCGGCCGACCCGTCGATATAGGCACTGTTGAGCCCGGTGAAGGTGCCGGAGTCACGGAAGGGGGAAAAATCGGTGTCGTTCGGCAGGATGCGATACACCTCGACCGCGAAACTGGTCGCTACCGGGAACGGGACGGCGGATCCATACAGCCCGACGAGATCGGCGTTGTTTCGCGTGGTCTCGAACATGATGGCGGGGCCGGAGGAACCCCTGGCCTCGAAGTTCAGAATCACGCCGCCGCCCGCCGCGAGCGGATCCTGGCCGAGGAATGCCTCGGCGCCGCACAGACATGCTTCCTCTGCGTCGGTGAATACCAGCACGATGTCGTTGCGTGGAGGGGGGCCGGACTGGATCGCCCTGGCCGTTTCCAACAGGGTCGAGGCGCCGGCGCCATCATCGTTGGCCCCGTAGGAGACCTGAACGGAGTCGTAATGCGCCATCAAAAATACTCGGCCGGTGGAACTGCTGCCGGGAATCACCGTCACGATGTTCTGCACCCGAGCCATCGCGTAACCACCGAGCGCGTCATCGGCTCCGATGGCGTCCTGGATCTGCGGTTCCAACCCCATTTTCTGCAAGTTGGTGACGATGTACTGCCGCACCTGCGCGGCGGCCGCGGATCCGGCCGGGTGCCGTTGGGTGCTGATCTGTTCGACATCGCGAAATGCGCGCTCAGCACTGAATTCCTGAACTGGCGCGGTCGCCGGTACCGGATCCGGCGGGGACACCGCGATGATCGCGACCCAGGCCAACGCGGCCAGCAGAACGAGCAGGAGGGCGCCGATGCCCGTGCGGGAAAATCTCATGAGGTCATCGTGCCGCGCCCACGAGCCCGCTGCTGACAGACGCGCCCTAGACACAGGTTCTAGTGGGCGCCGGCGATAGCCGGCAGACAGGCAGAGCGACAAAAGGACCACCTCGGCAATCCCGAGATGGTCCCTGGCCGCAGATCAGGTTGAAATGCGACGGTCAGACATTTGCCGGCCGACGTGGCAGCTTCCAGTTCGGTCGGACGTAATGGCAGGTGTAGCCATTCGGGTAATTCTCCAGGTAGTCCTGATGCTCGG
>JBBSUU010000296.1:0-4537 GCA_038234115.1 Mycobacteriales bacterium | reverse complement strand
CTGTTGTTCTCGGCCTCGATGTCGGCCCAGAGCGCCGGCAGCCCAAAGACCCTGGTGGTGATCAGATATGACCGAATGGAGTCCGTCGGAGTGGCGGCCATTTCTTCGGTCAGCCGGAAGGCAAAGGAGATACCGGCCCCGTTGACCACATCGTTGGCCGTCATGGTGGTCACGATCTCCCGGCGGAGCGGGTGGTGCTGAATTGCGTCGGCATATCCCTGCCGCATCTGCACCGGGAAGTAGTCGGGTAGCCGCTCGGCGAAAGCCGGGAGGTCAGGTAACTCGGACTTGATCATGTCCTTGGACATCGCAGCCTTGACGTAGGCCACCAGCACCGCAAGCTCCGGCGAGGAAAGACCCTCGCCGGTTGCCATCCGCTGGTTGATCTGCGCCTGGGTTGGCAGGAATTCCAGCGCCCGATCAAGCCGGCCCTGTGCAACCAGCTCATCGATCAGCCGGGCGTGCACCGTAACCATCGGTCCGGAGTGGTGACGCGTGGTGCCCAGAACCCTGTTCTGGGCGATGTTGTCGGCCAGCACCAGTTCGGCGACCTCATTGGTCATGCTGGCCAGCAACTCATCCCGCTCGGCGATCTTCAGTTGACCATTTGCCAGCAATGGCTGCAGCGCAATCTTGATATTCACCTCGTGATCAGAGGTATCCACCCCTGCCGAGTTGTCGATGGCGTCGGTGTTGATCCGGCCACCGGACCTGGCGAATTCGATGCGGCCGAGTTGGGTGACCCCGAGGTTGCCGCCCTCACCCACCACTTTGGCGCGCAGTTCGCCGCCGTTGACCCGCACATTGTCGTTGGCCTTGTCACCTACCTGCGCGTCGGACTCGGTTGACGCCTTCACGTAGGTGCCGACGCCACCGTTCCACAGCAGGTCCACCGGCGCCATCAGGATGGCGTGCATCAGTTCGTTGGGGGACAAACTCGCGACATCGGCTTCCAGACCCAGGACTTCACGAATCTGGTCGGTGAGGGCAATGCTCTTGAGCGTGCGCGGAAAGATTCCGCCACCGCTGGACATCAGGTCAGCGCTGTAGTCGGCCCAGGACGAACGCGGCAGGTTGAACAGTCGCCGCCGTTCCTGGAAGGACGCCGCCGCATCCGGTTGCGGGTCGATGAAAATATGCCGGTGGTCAAAGGCGGCGACGAGCCTGATGTGCGGCGAGAGCAGCATGCCATTGCCGAATACATCGCCGGACATATCTCCCACGCCGACGACGGTGAAATCCTGGGCCTGGGTATCGATCCCGAGTTCCCGAAAATGATGTTTGACCGACTCCCAGGCGCCGCGAGCCGTAATCCCCATGCCCTTGTGGTCATATCCAGCGCTGCCACCGGAGGCGAAGGCGTCATCGAGCCAGAAGCCGTTGTCGGCGGCAACCGCGTTCGCGGTGTCGGAGAACTTGGCGGTGCCCTTGTCGGCCGCCACCACAAGATAGGTGTCATCCTTGTCATGTCGCACAACCTGTTGCGGGGCAACCACTTCGCCGTCGAGCCGATTGTCTGTCAGATCGAGCAGGCCTTGGATGAACTGCTTGTAGCAGGTAATTCCCTCATTGGCGACAGCATCTCGATCGACCACCGGATCTCCGGTAGGCGCCGGCGACTGCTTGACCACGAATCCGCCCTTGGCTCCGACGGGCACGATCACCGCATTCTTGACCTCCTGCGCTTTGACCAGGCCCAGCACTTCGGTGCGGAAATCCTCCGGGCGGTCCGACCAGCGCAAGCCACCGCGGGCGACATCGCCAAACCGTAGATGCACCCCTTCCAACCGCGGGGAGTACACCCAGATTTCGTGCGCCGGAACAGGTTTCGGCAGGTTCGGGATCTTCCTCGGATCCAGTTTGAAAGACATGAACTCCCGCAGATGATCGTTCGCGTCGGTACGGTAGACGTTGGTTCGATCGGTGGCCAGGATCAGTCGGAGAAAAGAACGAAGAATACGATCGGAGTCCAAACTGCTCACCTGGTCGAGGTCGGAGGTGATCTTCTCCGTCAGATCGCTGCACAGGGTCTCCCGGTCCCCTTCAATGTTCGGGTCGAATCTGGAAACGAAAAGGTTGGCCAAATCGGTCACCAGGTGTGGGTTCGCCAGCAACACGGACTCGATATAGCCCTGTGTGTAGGGTGTCCCGATCTGACGCAGATAATGCGCATAGGCCCGCAGTGTCGCCACCAAACGCCAGTCCAAACCGGCGGCCAGCACCAGACCGTTGAATCCGTCGATCTCAGCCAGACCACTCCAGGATGCGGTGAAGGCATCGGTGAAACGTGCCCGCACCTGTACGACGTCATCACCCTCGGCCAGGTAGACATCGGGGAAGTTCAAGCCAAAATCGTAGATCCGTGACGGTGTTCCATCTGAACGCGTTACCTGGTAGGGGTTCTCGTCGATGACCTCGGCGCCCATACTCTGCAGCAGCGGAAGCGCCGTGGACAAAGTGACGGTAGCGCCCGTGACGTACATCTTGAGACTGCGGTTTCCGGGCCGACCGGGCTTGGCTTCGGAGATGACCAGCCCGAAGTCTTCCGGACCACGCAGTGCATCCAGGCGTTGCAGATCATCCACCGCATCGGCCGGTGAGTAGTCGCCCTTGTACGCCTCGTCGAACGCCTCGACGTAGCGGGAACGCTCGCCCGCCGCATCCAGCACATGGTCCTCACCGATGGCAGTGACAAGTTCGTCCTCCCAGGTTCGAATGGTCTCGCGAACCTTGTCGTTGAGTCGACCGAGGTCGATCTCGACGCTCTTTTCCGGGTCCGTTGTCACCGTGAAGTGGACGGCGGCGAGCTGTGAGTCACCGACTCGGGCGGTATACCGGATGTCGCTGCCACCGAGTTCTTCGACCAGCACCCGCATCATGGCCAGCCGACCCGCGGTGGTGTAGCGATCGCGAGGCAGGAACACGAGCACCGAGATGAACCGGCCGTACAGATCAGGTTGCAGGAACAGACGCAGCGCCCGCCGGCTGGTGATCTGGAGCACCCCGCGGACCAAGTCAACGACCGACGACGTCTTGGCCCAGAACAACTCTGCCCGCGGGTAGGTGGCCAGGAGGTCAACGGCGCGCTGGCCGGTGTAGGAGTCAACCGAAGCACCCAGGGCCAGCAGCACCTCATCAACCGTTCGCCGCAGCACCGGGGTGGCATTGACCTCGGCGTTGAGGGCCCGGGGGGTCAGCAGACCGATGAAGCGATGCTCCCCGATCACTTCGCCGTCGTGGTCGAATTCGCGCACCGCCACGTAGAACGGCTGCATATTCTTTGCCAGGTTGGTGGACGCCGACGCCCGGGTCAGAACCAACAGCCTCTTGGCGGTTTCGGGTTTGGTGACGATTTTGGCGGTGAACCCCTCCGCGTCGACATTGTCCCGAAAGAGTCCGATTCCGCTCGACTGGATCGGTCGCAACCGCGGATCCGCAGCTCCGGTTGCAGTGCCGGAGTTTGTTGCGGTATCGGCCACTACCGTCGTTTCCTGACCCTCGCCCAAGGAGCCCGATGAGGTCTCGAATTGTTGATAGCCAAGGAAAGTCAAGTGCCCATCGGCCAGCCAGTCCAGCAGGTCAGCGGCTTCGATGATCTCCTGGGCGGGCAGCTGCGGCGGGTTGCGGCGCAGCGTGGCAGCCAGTTCCTTGACAGTATTGGACATTTCATCGGTGTCTTCGACGACGTCACGTACCTGAGCGAGCACGTTGGTGACTTCGAGTTCGAAGTTTTCCGCCCGTTCGGCGTCGGTGATGCGGTCTACCAGTAGGTGCACCCAGGACTCACGGAAGACATCGCGACCACGGAAACCGCCGCTGCCGCTGCCCTTCGAAGCAGCACCCAGCACTTCGATCATATTGCCGTCATGGTCACGGCGAACATCGAGAATCGGATGCAGGACGCGGAAGACCACGACACCGGCTGCGGTCAGGGCGCTGATCACCGAGTCAACCAGGTACGGCATATCGTCGTTGACAATATTGACCACGGTGGCAGCGCTGGACCACTCGTCGTCTGCGGTTTGCGGATTGAACACCCGGATCTTCGGCGTGTTCTGCGGCCGCTGCATTGCCAGCCGCTGGTGCGCGGTGACGATGGCAAAAACATCGGACACCTGGGTCGGCAGATCCTCGGCCGGGATGTGCCGGAAATATCGGGTGATCAGGGTTGCCAGTTCCGGCTTCTGGGCCGCGGCGGCGGCTACCGCAGAGTTCGCGCCGTTGTTGACGGCCACCCCCCGGCGGTCTGGATTGTGGTTGGCAGTTTGCTCAGACGGGGCAGTCTGGGTCATTGCAGATTTCTCCCTCATCGACGGCGCCGCTTTGCGCCGAATCCGCCTCCAACCCTAACCCCTGCCCCCGAGCGGGAGGGAGTCCGAAATGACCAGACTCACAAGGTTTGCCGGAATCGTCGTCTTACGAGGCAAATCGACGCTTTGTTCATCATCGCTGCAACAAAGCATCCCTGCAGCGGTGGGCTCGAAACGTTCTGAACCATAATGTGACCGTTTGCAGAAGTTGTGGGTCGTCGATGGGG
>JBBSUU010000295.1:0-4556 GCA_038234115.1 Mycobacteriales bacterium | reverse complement strand
TTTCGAAGTTGGCGGTCCCGAAGCGATGAAATATTCCGATATGTTGCGCCGCGCCGCTCTGGTCCAGAACCGGCGGACGCTGCCAATTTTCACCGTTCCGCTCCTGACCCCCGGATTATCTTCCAGATGGTTGTCCCTGGTAACTGATGTCGACACGACCACGGGGCGAAACCTGATCGATTCGATGACCATTGAGGTCATCGTGAAGGATTTGGCAATCCAGAAGGTGGTCCCCGGGGCGCCGATGAGTTACGAGGATTCGGTGAAACTCGCTTTGGCCGATCGGCGGCAGGCCGAAGCCGACGCCGAAGCCAAAAAAGAGGGTGAAAAAAAGGTACCTCTCGATCAGGGCAAAGCAGACAAGCGTCCGGATGCAGCCGAGAGTAATTCTTAAAAATGTCCTCTTGGTCCACCCGATTGGGCAAGTTCGTCCGGCCGGCTCTGGTCGACAAGGTCGAGCGCGACCACAACCAGCCGGATAGCGAATTTCGGCGACGCCGCATCGTTGTCGCCATCGTGCTGGTCATCGGTGCCACCCTGCTGGGAATCTCGCTATCGGTGCGACCCGGGGACGTGGCCTTCTATCCTTTGACATTCGGCCTTGCTGTGGTCTGGTTGCTGGGTGGCTTCATCTCCGGGCCGCTGCACTTGGGGCGGATAGCGTTTCGAGACGGCTTTCGTCGGCCGATCGTCACACCGATACTTCTGGGGCTGCTTGCTTCCGCCGTATTTGTGGTCGGCTCGCTGATCATTCGAGAGATACCGCCACTGCGCGATTACACCGAAAATGTGTTGGCCCACGCTCGATATGGCTCCTTCGCCTTGGTCGCGGTGATTACTTTGATCAACGGCGTCGCCGAGGAGGTTTTCTTCCGCGGTGCCCTTTATGCGGCAATCGGTCGGACCCGCCCGGTCCTGCTCTCAACGGTGATCTACGCAATCGCGACCCTGGCCACCGGAAATCCCATGCTGGTGTTCGCTGCTGCCTCTCTGGGCGTGGTGCTCGGATTGCAGCGCCGTTCTTCGGGCGGGATCCTGGCGCCGATCCTGACCCACGTGACGTGGTCCACCACCATGCTCTTTGTGTTGCCGCCATTGTTCAGCGGCTTCAGCTAGCGCGGTTGGAAAGAAATTTGCCCGCAACCCTTGCCGGTCAGTTGGCCAACCCCGCGATCAAGTCGTAATAGGTCCGGTGCTTACCGCCGAAACCGATCATCGCCACCCCTATCAAGGTGTTGTCTCGGTGATACCCGACGACGACGTCGGAATCCAGCGATCCCTCCAGCACCCGGATATCTGCCTGACCGAGCCCGACGGCGCCGAAGGACTGGATGCGCATTTCATACTGGTCGCTCCAGAAGGTTGGCACCGGCGCGAAGCGCGAATTTTCCTGAACTACCCCGGCCAGATGCGATCCCACGGTATTGCCGGCGCGCCTGGCGGTGTCGGTGACCATCGTCCAGTGTTCAACCCGGCGCGCCACGTCGTCGAAAAGTAAATTCGGGAACTTGGCTACATCTCCGCAGACCACTACTTCGTCACGCCCCGCGACGCGCATCAGATTGTCGCAGATCACCCCGTCGGTCAGATCGAGGTCATTGCCGCGCAACCACTCCACGTTGGGCGTGCACCCGACCGCTTCCACCACCAGATCGGCGACGAGTTCGGTGCCGTCGTCAAGAATGACCCCGGTCACCATGTCTTCACCGAGGAAAGCGGTCGGCGACCTGCCCAGGTGGAATGCCACACCCCGGTCGGTGTGCCGCCGCTGCAAGGCGAGCCCGAGGTGGTGGCCGAGGGGCCGTTGCATCGGGACGGATTCAGGCGCGACCACGTCCACCACGGCGCCGAGACCAATTGCGGTGGCTCCCAATTCGCAGCCAATGAAGCCGGCACCGATGACAACGAGTCGGGTGCCGGGCTCGAGCCGGGGCCGAAGCACGCGGACATCGTCGATGGTCCGGATGACGTATCGTCCGGACTCCGGTCCGGGGAGGGCCAGCCGTCGCGGGCGTAACCCGGTGGCGACGACGAGTCCGTCGTAGTTGAGGGTGGCACCCTCGGAGGTGGTGACCCGCCTGCTGTTCAGCTCCGCCGACTCGACGCGGGTACCGAGCTTCCACACCACATCCGCAGCGGCCCGCGGTACCCGGAAGATCAACGACTCCAACTCCTGGTCGCCGGCCAGTGCATTCTTGGAAAGCGGCGGCCTGTTGTACGGCATGTGGGTTTCTTCGCCGAAGACGGTGATCGCGCCGGTGAACCCGGCTTTGCGAGCAGCCTCGGCGGCCCGCATGCCGCCCATTGATGCTCCGACCACCACCAGATGCCCGGCCGTGGAATCGGTCATCGGTCAGTCCTGAACTTCAATTGCCTGCATCGGGCAGACATCGGCGGCCTCCTCCAAATCATCGCGTTCGGACTCGTCCACCTCTTCGGATTCGTAAAGTTCGGTGGCTTCTTCGCGGAATGTCAGTTTGCCCAGGTCATCCAAGGCGAACAGGGCCGGTGCCGAGTAGGTGCATTGTCCGTGGTCTTGGCACTTTTTCAGATCAACGGTGAAACGCATGGTGTTACTTCCTCCGAGACTTGCGGGCGGGTGGGGTTCGCTTCTTGGCTGCCTCAACGCTTGGGGCTGCGAATACCGCGGAACTCCCAGTCTCCACCTTGGGCGGTGGAGAGGACCTCTTCACTTTCGGTGGGTTGAGCACCGACGTCGGCGCGGATCGGTTCCGGTCCCTCCACGATGTGGTTGGTCAGGATGCCGAGGCCATCGACCTCCACTTCGACCACGTCGCCCGGATAGACGGTTCGTGAGGTCGCCGGAGTTCCGGTAAGCAGGACATCGCCCGGATACAACGTGATGGTGCGGGCGATATCGGCAACGAGATAGTTCATATTCCATTCCATTTCGTCGGTGTTGCCCTGTTGACGGACCGCACCGTTGACTCGGGTCTGAATATTCTTACCGCGAAAGTTCCAGCCGGTTACCAGCCCGGGGCCGAGCGGGCACAGGGTGTCAGAACCCTTTACCCGCAACATGGATCCGGCGTCGGTATCGCGGAAATCATGCAGCCCATAGTCGTTCGCGACCATAAAGCCCAGAATGTGGTCGCCGGCCTGATCTGGGGAGATGTTCCGTGCTGTTCTCCCGATGACGATGGCGATCTCACCCTCGTAGTTCAGCCACTTACAGCCGCGCGGCCTAACCACCGCGCCGCGATGTGCGTTGAGACTGCTCGGTGGTTTCTGGAAGTAGGTGGGGGAGCTGGGCAGGGCGATGCCGAACTCTTCGACCCGGCTGCGATAGTTGAGGTGGACGGCAATGATCTTCCCCGGCTGCACCGGCGAAAGATGCTGCGCCGCTTCAATGGCAACACGTCGACCGTCACCGGCAACCAATTCTGCGCCGTCTCGCTCGACGCTGACCACGTTGCCGTCCAGCAAGATCCGGCGGTAATCAGTCATGGGTGACTCCCTGCCGGCCGGTGCGGTGGGGACGCGGAAATCCACCCTCCGGGCGATCGAACCACAGGTGAACCTGTCCGGTGCCGACCGAATTTTCATATCGCCCGTACATCCGGGATCGCGCGGTGCAGTCGCCTTCGCCCAGTGCCCCCATCATCATCAGATAGTGGCCGAACCTGGCCTCTGGCTTGACCTTGTAGAAATCCGGCATCGTGCTCAGCACCGTGGCATGTGCACCCCGGGCAAACCAGTCGAGACGCTGGAAATCTGCGGCTGCAGCTTCTGCGGTGAAGATGTGTTCGAGCCCGGCCGCCTCGTGATCTCGGATCTGTCGCAGAGGCCAGAAGGTATGGCTCATCGCGCCGGAAGCAATCAGCATCACCTTGCGGTCACAGGCGGCAATAGCGTCACCCAGTGCTCGGCCGAGCCGCAGATTGTCCTCCATGTCGGCAGTTTGGCAGACCCCGATGGAAATCCACTTTTTGTCGGGGAGGCCTTGTCCGAGAAACTCCCACGGGTTGGTGGTCGCATAGAAAATCGGCAGGTAATTGTCATCGATGGCGGTGATCCAGGTCCCGTGATCCGCACCGCGGGCGGCAATGGCATGCGCCAATTCCGGGTCGCCGGCAAAGTCATAGGGACGGCGACACATTCCGCGAGGAAGTTCCTCCGAGGTGAACAGCCCGGCCCGGCGATCATGCGCAGTAACCACAAATTCCACCGTGGTCGCCCAGTGCGAGTCCAGTACTACGACGGTGTCGTAGTCGACGGTGTCGAAGACCTCGCGGCGAAGTTGGTGCAGCCCGGAAACCAGGGTGCTGTCCTCCCCGTTGTTGAGTTCGCGGCGGATCGCCTCCGGCAGCACGATGGTCGGAACGTGCGCAATCAGTCCGGCGCCGACAACTTCACCCATGATCTGTGCCCTCCTGCTCTGTCCGGGTCCAGCCGGAGGGCGCGAAGACCGAGTTCTTGATATTGGAATAGAAATCGAACGACCAGATACCGCCCTCGCGGCCGATTCCGGACTGACCATTCCCGCCGAAGGGAGCACCCAGGTCACGGACGAAAAAGCAGTTCACCCCTACTGT
>JBBSUU010000294.1:0-4558 GCA_038234115.1 Mycobacteriales bacterium | reverse complement strand
TCATTGTCGAGTCTTCTTTCTTCGTTTGGTGCTCTGTTGGCAGCCACCGCAGCCGGGCAGTTCGGCAGCAGTACATCTTGTGCTGACAATTCGACTGTAGGTGGCGGGTGAATTTCCGCTTCCTTCGCCGGTGCGAAGCCAGCTGCCTGCAGTCGGTAGTCTTGGCCCGGTGAATAGCACCAGGGCGGCCGATGAATGGGTTATCACCGATTCCGGATACCGGGCGGTTATCAGCTCCATCGGCGCCACTGTTCGCGAATTGACCTATGGCCCAGCATCTTTGCCGCCAAGAGATCTGATTGTGCCGTTCGTGGCCGACACGGTCCGCCCCCTTTATCGCGGTGCGCTGGTAGCACCTTGGCCCAATCGGATCAAAGACGGTCGCTACACCCTTGATGGTCGGAGCTATCAGGTGCCGATCAACGAGGTGGATCGGCAGCACGCGCTACACGGGTTGGTGCAGTGGGTGCGCTGGACACCGATCGAGATCGGACCAAACCGGGTGGTGCTGGAACATCGACTCGTGCCGCAGGACGGCTACCCGTTCCCGTTGCTGCACAGGGTTGAATATCGGGTCACCGAACGAGGGCTGGAAACCACCCTGAGTACCACCAATAGCGGAAAAGAAACGGCGCCCTACGGCTGCTGCCCGCATCCCTACCTGGTGGCCGGCGCCGGCGCGGTGGACGACTGGACGCTGCAGCTGCCGGCCGCCACCAGGCTCGAGGTTGACGAGCGGCTGATTCCGATCGGCACGGCCGCAGTGGACACGGTGGATTGCGACTTTCGGGTCGGTCGGCGTATTGGGGCGCAGGAGATCGACCATGCTTTTACCGATCTGCGCGCGGTCGAGCATCGTTTTGCCGTCCGGGTAATGGCCGCCGATGGGGGGATCGGGGTAGAGATGACCTGGGGTGCATGGGGTCAGTGGCTGCAGATCCACACCGCGGATCGGCCCGAACCGGAATACAATCGAGTCGGACTGGCAGTGGAACCAATGAGCTGTGCGCCGAACGCCTTCAACGATCCGGCCGGCCCGCCGGTGATCGGGCCCGGTGCAACGCACCATGCCGAGTGGACCATCCACGCCGTTACGGATCAGTGAGCCAGGGTGAGCCTGCACCTCCATCGAAGCCAGCAAGCGGATCAGCTCGCCACCGCCTTGGGGTTGATGCTCAAAACCCCACCCACGGACGTATTCGCCTCCGAGTTCGTCGTGGTGCCGACCCGTGGCATCGAACGCTGGCTGACCCAACGCCTTTCGCATGATCTCGGCAGCACTCCAGGTGGTGCTGACGGTGTCTGCGCGGGTGTCGAATTCTTGCTGCCGTGGCAGTTGACGCGCCACTTACTCGGTGTGCCGCGCTGGGACGCCTGGGCACCCGACCGGCTGGTCTGGCCGTTGCTGCAGGAGATTGATGCCGCACTGGGACAACCCTGGTTGGCGACACTGGCCACCCACATCGGCAGCGACGGCAAGACACCCCAGGATCAGCATCGCCGGGGACGACGGTATTCGGTGGCCAGGCGGCTGGCCGGACTGTTCGATTCCTACGCCTCCTATCGACCAAAAATGTTACAGGCCTGGGCAATCGGACTCAACCACGACGGCCATGGGCTCGCCCTGGCGTCAGATCTGCAGTGGCAGCCGGAACTATGGCGCCGGGTGCGGGCCAGGATTCCGACACCGGACCCGGCCACCGCACTCACCGAGTGGACCCGGCAGTTCGTCGACCGGGCCACCGCAGTGCCGGTGCCCGACCGGGTTTCCTATTTCGGTCCGACCAGGATGACCGCCAGGGACCTGCACATCGTTGGCGCACTGAGGAGGCGTAGCCAGGTGCATCTGTGGTTACCGAACCCCTCGGCGGACCTCTGGCAACGGCTGACCCAATCACTGACTACCAACCGGCCGGATCAGAAGGAACGGCCGGTTGTCGAGTTGGATCGGCGCCGAGCTGATCGGACAATTCTGTTGCCCCGCAACAGATTGCTGTCCGCCCTCGGTCGGGACAGTCGAGAACTGCAGATTGCCATTGCCGCTATCGACAAGGCCGCAGTGGTCGCCAGTTCGATCGTGATCGGCGACGTCATGGAACCGGCCCGGCCATCTTTACTGCACCACCTGCAACGGGTGATCGGTGCGGACCAGCCGCCCGGCGGTGTTGCTTCCTTGGTCCTGGACCCGGCCGATCGGTCGATCCAGGTACACGCCTGCCATGGGCCCATTCGACAGGTTGAGGTCCTGCGCGAGGTGATTGTCGGTCTGCTGGCCGATGATCACACCCTGCAGCCGCGCGACATCCTGGTGATGTGCCCCGATATCGAGCAATACACACCTTTGATCGCAGCAACTTTCGGCCTCTCGGAGGTAGTGCCCGACGCTCATCCCGGACAGCGGTTACGGGTCAGCGTCGCCGACCGATCGGTGACCAGGACCAACCCCGTGGTGGCCAGTCTGCAACGGGTGTTGACACTCGCCGATGGACGGGCCGGGGCGACTGAAATCCTGGATCTGGCGGCCATGGCCCCGGTTCGAGCCCGGTTCGCCTTCAGCGCCGATGATCTGGAGCTGCTTGCCAGGTGGACCGGGCAGGCCGCCGTGCGGTGGGGACTGGACCCGCAGCACCGCAGTAGTTTTCAGATGGACAACATTGTGCAGGGCACCTGGCGATCCGGTCTGGACCGGATTCTGCTCGGCGTGACCATGGCAGATGAAGGCAACAACTGGCTTTCTGTCGCGCTTCCGGTGGACGACGTCGCGAGCACCGATATTGAGCTGGCGGGTCGTTTTGGTCAATTCCTCGACGCGGTAACCAGTTCCGTCCGCGCGCTGGCCGGTACCCACTCCATCCGGCGATGGTCGGAAATATTGCGCGTTCTGGTCGATCAACTGACCGAGGTGCCCGAGCCCGACCAGTGGCAACGGGATCAGGTCACCGGCCTGCTCTTCGATTTCGTCGCGGAAGCCGATACGTACGCCGAAACAACAACTATGACCGTGACAGATATCCGGCAGTTCCTCACCGGCCGACTCGGGCCACGTCCCACAAGAGGGAATTTCCGAACCGGCGGACTGACCTTTTGCACCATGCTCCCGATGCGCTCGGTCCCACAACGGGTGATCTGCCTGCTGGGCCTGGATGATGGCGTATTTCCACGTGCGGCACGTCAGGACGGTGACGATGTGCTGGCCAGGGATCCGATCGTCGGTGAACGGGATGTGCGCGGTGAGGATCGTCAACTGATGCTCGACGCGCTGCTCGCCGCACAGGACGCCATCGTGATCATCTACTCGGGCAGTGATGAACGCACCGGGGTGGATCGCCCCCCTGCTGTTCCGGTCGGTGAAATCCTCGACGCCGTTGACGAGATCGCTGTCACCGCTGGAAGTTCATCGGTGCGTCAGCAGATCCTGATCAAGCATCCGCTGCAACCGTTCGATCAGCGAAACTTTCTCGGCCGCAAACCGTTCTCTTTCGACCGGCGTGCTTGGTCGGCGGCGATGGTGGGAGAAACCGCGACCGAGCCGGCACCCTTTTTGACCGCGCGGCTTGCGCCGGTGGCCATCCAGGACATCGATCTGGTCAAAATGGTGCGGTTGCTGCAGCATCCGGCCGCCGGGTTCCTGGAGCAGCGACTGCAGATCGCCGGCACCGACCAGCCGGATCTCATGCTGGACCTGATGCCGGTGGAACTCGATAGCCTACAGCGGTGGGAGATCGGACAGCACCTGCTGACGGGCCGATTGGCCGGCGACGACATCGCTACCTGTCGGCAGCGGGAGTATCGACGTGGACTACTGCCTCCCGGTCCGCTGGGGACTACCATTCTTGATGAAATCCTGTACGACATCGAAGCTTTGATGCAGGCCTCGGCGCCGCTACGGGACCGCGATCCGCGAAGTGTCACGGTGATTGCCAACCTCAACGACGGCCGTGAGGTTCGGGGAACGATCAGCGTGACCAATCGGGCCATCCTGACCATCACCTACAGCAAACTGAGTGCGCTGCATCGACTTCGCACCTGGATCGAACTTGTTGCCCTCACCGCAGCGCAACCGGGCGCCGGCTTTGCAGGCATCACGATCGGGCGCGGCAGCACCGGCCGGGCGCAGCAGTTCACCATTGCTCCGATGTCTGCCGATGCGGCGGCCGATACCCTGCAGCAGCTGGTGCAGCTCTATGACGCAGGTCTGCGGGAACCGCTCCCGATGGCAGCGCGTACTTCCTGCGCTTACGCATCGGCACGGCGCGACGGTAACTTGACGGATGCGCGGCAGGCAGCCGAACTGAGTTGGAACAGCGGTCGTTTTCCCGGCGAGAACGCAGACCCCGCGAATGTGAAGGTGTGGGGCATAGATGCGTCCCTGGACAGTCTGACCCGTGCCCCCGGGGGGCAACCCGAGCCAACGTTATTCGGCGAGCTGGCGATGAGGTTGTGGCTGCCGCTGCTGGAAGCAGAACAGGTGCAATGGTTATGAACCCAGCTGCTAATTCCGATACATCACCGGCTGATGACCGAACACCTGCAACGGTGCAGTCACCGCCCCCGGTGC
>JBBSUU010000293.1:0-4604 GCA_038234115.1 Mycobacteriales bacterium | reverse complement strand
ACCGCTGCGTCTACAGGTGCGGCGGTTTTTGCCACCGGTCTGACGAACCCCACCGGAATGTGTCGGCTGGAAACCGGTGGGCTGGCCGTGATCGACCGCGATGGCGCCAACGATGTACTCATTCCGGTCACCGAAGGATCCAACCTGACCAAGACAGCTCGCTTGTGGTCCTATCCCGCCACCGAGGGCGGCGCGAACGACTGTGCCGCCGGTAATGGAGCTGTCGCCGCCACCTCCCTTGATGGCCAGAAGGTGGTTTCGCTCAATATCGGGCCGGGCGGCGGTTTCACCGGGCAACCGGAGGTACTGGTCAAGGACACCTACGGTCGCCTGCTCTCACTGTCCGTGGCCGCCCAAGGCCTATTGATCGCCACTACTTCCAATAAGGACGGCTTCGGGGAACCGAAGCCTCGCGATGACATGGTGGTCATCTTCCCAGGCGGCGGTGGGGGCGGTGACGGACCGGACTGATCGCCGGTTATCCGAGCGCTGTGCTCCGACCGCACAACGTCTGCAGCACCGCACCGCGGCTGCGTCACCACACAACGACTGCAGCCATGGTGTGCTGACGAAGTCGTTGTGTGGTCGGGCTTTTACAGAATCGCCATCCTCGGCGCCGACCGATAGCGGCCATCGCAACCGCCCAACTCGAGTCGTCGGGCGGCGACCTTGATGGCGGCTCGAAACTTGGCCGACAACCTCGGTAGGTCGGCAAGTTCGGCCCACACCAGGCGGACCACCACATATCCGAGTTGGCGTAACGCGTCCTCGCGGACCTTTTCCGCGATGACCGATTGGCGTGGGTCCCGATCATCGGTCGAGTATTTCCCGGCGCCGTCGAACTCCACGAGAACGGCCATTCCGGAGAATCCGAAATCGGTCCGACCCACGAACTCGCCGGTTTCGTCGTAGATCGAAACCTGCAGGTCCGGCGCCGGCAGACCCATCGCGATGAACGCCAGCCTGGTTCGGGTTTCGCCGACACTCTCGCTGCGACTGTCGGCAGCAAGCAGGGCTCGTCGGGCCGCCGGGGCCCCGCGGTGACGGTGGATCCGCCCATAGGCCAGGACAAGTTGCTCGGAGGTCACCAGCTTCTGCTGAAGCGCCGAGTCCAGCGCGATCACCGCACTGGCCGCGGGCGCAGAGCGGGCGAAGTCAATCAATGATCTGGCGACCGACGTCATCTGGATGCCGTCCTTGAGGACAATCTCGTCGTCGACAAGCGCGGCGGAGTGAACGATCCGCTGAGCGCTCTGGCCGGCCCCGTTGTTGCCGCGCCGGGTGAAGTGGACCTTCTGCAGCGGCGCGCCCCACACCGCCACACCATGCAGCAGCAGCGCCGAGATGTGGCTGACCAGCAGCGCTGGCGAGTTCTGCGCCAGCGCTTTCGTGGTCAGGCGATGCCGTTGTTCGGCAAACAAATCGGTGGAATCAGCATAGATTCCGCGCGAGATACGTTGGAGCTGAGCATATTTGACCGCTGTTCTGAGCTCACTGTCGGTGTGGCCGGCGCTGATGAGTTCGCGCCTGGTGTTCACACCACGGCGAAGAATCGGATTTGTCATGGACGTAGCGTCGTCACGACATGCCATCCAGCGAACTGACGGAAGCGGCATTGTGGACAGATTTGGGCTTGTGGGTGGACGCTTGCATCACCACACCATGCCTGCGTCAACACACCACGACTGCAACAATTGTGCGGTGCTGAAGTCGTTGCGTGGAGCCGGAAACGTTGTGTGTGGCGCCCGAAACGTTGCCTAAAGCCGGAAACGTTGTGCGGTGCCGGAAACGCAAACGGCGCGGCTGTTGCACCAGGGATCAGCCGCGCCGTTTCGCATCCATCTTTTCGCTAGCCGGGTTCCACGCCCAGCGTCTGGAAGACCAGTGCGCGGACCCGGCCGGCGTCGGCCTGTCCCTTGGTCGCCTTCATCACGGCGCCAACAACGGCGCCAACAGCCTGCACCTTGCCGGCGCGGATTCGGTCGGCCACATCCGGTTGCGCGGCCAGGGCATCATCGACGGCCTTCTGCAGCGCTGAATCGTCCGAGACCACCGCCAGCCCGCGGGATTTCACCACGTCGGCCGGTTCACCTTCGCCGGCCAGCACACCATCGATCACCTGGCGGGCCAACTTGGCATTCAGCTCGCCGCTACTGACCAGCGCGGCCACCTGGGCGACCTGGGTCGGTGTGATCGGTAGGTCTTCCAGCGAAACACCGGCCACATTCGCCTTTTGGCCGAGGTAGGCCGACCACCAGGACCGAGCCTCGGCCGGCGAAGCACCGGCTGCGACGGTCGCGGCTACCAACTCGACGGCTTCGGCCGCCACCAGGTCGCGCATTTCCAGATCGGTCAGACCCCAATCGGCCTGCAACCGATCACGACGGACCCACGGAAGCTCCGGCAGCGTGGCGCGGAGCTCCTCAACCCAGGCCGGGTCCGGCGCAATCGGTACCAGATCCGGTTCCGGGAAGTAGCGATAATCCTCGGCCGTTTCCTTGGAGCGGCCGGGACGGGTCGTCCCGCTGGCCTCCTCGAAGTGTCGGGTTTCCTGCTTGATGGTGCCGCCGGCGGCGAGAATCGCTCCCTGCCGGGAAACCTCATAGCGTGCGGCACGTTCGACGCTGCGCAACGAGTTGACGTTCTTGGTCTCGGTGCGAGTGCCGAAAACCGGGTTACCGGCCGGTGTCAGTGACAGGTTCACATCGCAACGCAGGGATCCCTGATCCATCCGGACATCAGAAACACCCAGTGTCCGCAACAGATCCCGCAGCGCGCCGACATAGGCGCGGGCGACTGCCGGGGCCGATGCCTTGGTCCCGATGATCGGCTTGGTGACGATCTCCACCAGCGGCACACCGGCGCGGTTGTAATCCAGCAACGAGTAGTCAGCACCGTGGATCCGGCCGGTCGCCCCTCCCACATGAAGGGACTTACCGGTGTCCTCCTCCATGTGGGCCCGCTCGATTTCCACTCGTACGGTTTCGCCGTCAACATCGACATCGAGGTAGCCGTTGTAGGCGATCGGCTCGTCGTACTGCGAGGTTTGGAAGTTCTTGGGCATGTCCGGGTAGAAGTAATTCTTCCGGGCAAAGCGGCACCATGGCGCGATCTCGCAATTCAGTGCAAGGCCGATCTTGATCGCGTATTCCACCGCCAGCCGGTTGACCGCCGGCATCGCGCCGGGCAGCGCCAGACAGACGGGACAGACGTGCGTGTTCGGTTCGCCACCGAATTCTGTCGGGCACCCGCAGAACATCTTGGTTTGGGTGCCGAGCTCCACATGGACTTCCAAACCCATGACCGGGTCAAACTTCTCGATGGCCTCGTCGTAGTCCATCAGCTCGAACATTTCCATTGCCGCGCCCTTCGACACAGTGCTCATTTCGCCAACTCCAGTTCCGGGGCCGAATCGGCGACGATGCCGCCATGACGGGAGACGTAATCGGCTTCGAAAGTGGCTGCGACGCGGTACATCGCTTCCTCTCCCAAGGTCGGTCCCATGATCTGCAGTCCCACCGGCAAACCGGTATCGGAGGCCAATCCGCTGGGCAGGCTCATCGCCGGGATGCCGGCCAGGCTGCCCGGGATGGTAGCCAGATCGTTCAGATACATCGCCATCGGATCATCGACTTTCTCCCCGATCGCGAAAGCGGTGACAGGCGATGCCGGTGAGATGAGCACATCGACTGTGCTGTATGCCTTCTCGAAGTCCTGACGAATCAACGTACGAACCTTCTGCGCGCTGCCGTAATAAGCGTCGTAATAACCGGCCGACAATGCGTAAGCACCGAGGATGATACGTCGCTTCACCTCGGGGCCGAAGCCTTGACCACGGGTCAGCATCATCACTTCTTCAGCGCTGGCGGCGCTGGAATCCCCCACTCGCAGGCCGTATCTCATCGCGTCGAAACGAGCCAGGTTGGAAGAGCACTCGCTCGGCAGGATCAGGTAGTAGGCGCTCAAGGCGTATTCGAAGTGGGGGCAATCCACTTCGACGATTTCCGCGCCCAGCCCGGTCAGTGCAGCCACCGCCGAGTCGAAGGACTCGATGACGCCGCTCTGGTATCCGGCACCCCCGAGCTGCTTGACAACACCGATCCGGACGCCTGAAAGATCTTCTGACTGACCGCGTTTCACCGCCTTGACCACCTGCGGCACCGGTTGCGGAATAGACGTGGAATCGCGCGGATCATGCCCGGCGATCACTTCATGAAGAAGCGCGGTGTCCATCACGGTACGAGCGCAGGGCCCAACCTGATCCAGCGAACTGGCCAGGGCAATGACGCCGTAGCGGGAAACCCCGCCGTAGGTCGGCTTGGCCCCGACAGTTCCGGTCACTGAGGCCGGTTGTCGAATGGAGCCACCGGTATCGGTTCCGATAGCCAGCGGAGCTTCGAAAGCGGCCAGCGCAGCGGCACTTCCACCGCCGGAACCACCGGGAATCTTGGACAGATCCCAGGGGTTGCGGGTCGGGCCGTACGCGGAGTTCTCGGTGGATGAGCCCATCGCGAATTCGTCCAGGTTCGTCTTACCGAGGATGACGATCTCGGCGTCCAGGAGTCTCTTGGTGACCGTTGCGTCATACGGCGGCAGCCACCCTT
>JBBSUU010000292.1:0-4613 GCA_038234115.1 Mycobacteriales bacterium | reverse complement strand
TACGGTCCGGTCAATAACGCCAATCAACTTACCCATGTCAGTGGATTCATCGACCGACTGCCCGACCATGCCTCGTTGAACACCGGCGGCAGCAGAATCGGCGACGAGGGTTTCTTCTTCGCCCCCACCGTCATCTCCGGTCTGCGGCAGGATGATGACGCCGTCCAGAACGAGATCTTCGGGCCGGTGATCACGGTGCAGAAGTTTGCCGACGAAGCGCAGGCCCTGGCCTATGCCAATGGCACCCGCTACGGCCTGGCGTCCAGTGTTTGGACCGCCGATCACGGACGGGCCATGCGAATGTCAAAAGCGATGAACTTCGGATGCGTCTGGATCAACACGCACATCCCGTTGGTCGCTGAGATGCCGCACGGCGGCTTCGGTCACTCCGGTTACGGCAAGGATCTCTCGATGTACGGCCTCGAGGACTACACCCGCATCAAGCACGTCATGTCCGCAATCGGCGATATCAACTCAGGAGTTTGAACACCTTGACCACACAGGCTTTCAGGACTGACCTGCCGCAGGAGCGGCGATTGGTCACCCCCATTCCCGGACCGCTTTCCACCGCTATGCACGCACGCCGAATGGCGGCCGTGTCGGCCGGCGTGGCGTCCACCCTGCCGATCTACACCGCCGACGCCGGCGGCGGTGTCATTGTCGATATCGACGGCAACTCACTGATCGATCTCGGGTCCGGCATTGCTGTTACCAGTGTTGGCAATGCAGCCCCGCTGGTATCTGCAGCAGTGGCGGAACAAGCGGCACGTTTCACCCATACCTGTTTCATGGTCACGCCTTACGAGTCGTATGTGACCTTGGCCGAAAAGCTCAACGAGCTGACGCCGGGCTCGCACGAGAAGCGATCGGCGCTGTTCAACTCCGGATCCGAGGCGGTTGAAAACGCGATCAAGATTTCGCGGATCGCCACCAAGCGGCAGGCAGTTGTCGTCTTCGATCACGCCTACCATGGCCGGACCAGCCTGACGATGGCGTTGACCGCGAAGGCGATGCCGTACAAGAAGGGTTTCGGTCCGTTTCCGGGCGAAATCTATCGGGTGCCGATGTCCTACCCCTTCCGTGATTCCGGGATTTCCGGCAAAGAGGCTGCGGCAAGAGCAATCTCGATGATGGATAAGCAGATCGGCGGATCAGAGATCGCGGCCGTGCTGATCGAGCCGATCCAGGGCGAAGGTGGCTTCATCGCTCCCGCCGAAGGGTTCCTGGCGGCCATCTCGGAGTACTGCACACTGAACGGAATCGTGTTCATCGCCGATGAGGTGCAGAGCGGATTCTGTCGGACCGGTCAGTGGTTCGCCTCCGAATATGACGGTGTGGTCCCCGACATGGTCGTTACCGCAAAAGGGATTGCCGGCGGACTGCCGATCTCCGGGGTCACCGGACGAGCTTCGCTGATGGATGCAGTTCATCCGGGCGGCCTCGGTGGTACCTACGGCGGTAATCCGATCGCCGCAGCGGCCGGAATCGCATCGATCCAGACGATGGTGGATCTAAATCTCAATGCTGCCGCCCTGGCGATCGAGGCCGCGGCGGTGCCGAGGTTGCAGGCGTTGGCGTCCGATACCGGCAAAATCGGCGATGTTCGTGGTCGGGGTGCCATGCTGGCCATGGAGTTCACTGTCGCCGGATCGCTCGAGCCGGACCCGGCCACCGCGGCCGCCGTGGCGAAGGCCTGTCACGCGCAGGGGGTCGTGGTGCTCACCTGCGGGACCTACGGAAACGTCATCCGACTGCTGCCGCCATTGGTCATTCCCGATCATTTGCTGGCCGAAGGGCTGGATGTGCTGGAGGCCGCAGTCCGTACTGCCTGATCGTGCAGGGTGTGAAGGTGCCCGAACCGCCCGTCCGATCGTTGGCAGGGAGGCGGGCATCTTTGGGCGGTCCGGCGGAGATCACCGGACCGGCTCCGCGCCGGTAGGCTGCCACGGGGAGTTCCGCATGTCGGGTCTCCAGCAATCCACCAGCAAGAATCGGCGCCTTCGTACAGCGTCATCGCGAGAGGACCACCACCGTGGCAGCGGACATCGTTCCCATTGAGCTCGGCCTGACGGCCGGCAACCTGGTCACCCTCTGGGCGCCCCGCTGGCGTCAGGACGGCGAAGAATGGGAAGCCTTCCTCGGCCACGGCGAGAACCTGTACGCCTTCCCCACCGTCCCGGAGCTCGCAGCATTCATCCGCACCCAGGACGAGCACGACCTGATCGACCACCCCGACTGGGAAGAAGTTCCCGATGCGCTGGTCCACGAATTGCAACCGTCCGATGACCGCCGTTTCGATCTGGTCGGCGTGCCCGAATTGGTCGCCGGGCCGGCCGACATCTGGACGGTAGCCGAACTCGCGGACACGGTGGCCATCCTGCGCAGTCTTGCCGAGGTCTGCGAACTGGAAGATGTCACCGATGTGCTCAACGACGCCGAAGGCTTTTCGCTGCTGTCATTGGGCGAGAGCGCCTTTGTGGGCCGCGCGGGTGAGAAGCTGTGGACAGGTATCGGTAAGACCGTCGCCGCTCGGTGGGACGAGGTGATCGATGCACTGGATGCAATCGTCACCACTCCTGAGGTCGACGCCGAAGCGCTGGCCCAGGCGAAGGTTGAACTGGCCTCCGTTGCGCGACTCGAAGCCACCGCCGGCGGCATCGTCGAGGTCGACGAACCCGAAGCGGAAGAAGCTGCCGACCGGCCGGAAGAACTCCAATTCTGGGACGAGATCGGGATCGATTGCATCCAGGTCACCGTTGAGGGCAGGACCGGCTACACGCTGCGTTGCTATCTCGGTGAAGAGCCGGTTTTCCTTTCTGTCGCCAACCGGATCCAGATCTTCAGCACCGGCACTTTGCTGCTGAACTACCTCGCCGATGCCGGTCACAAGCACCGCCTGTCCGGCCTCGAGGTGTTCGAGGAGATCCGCTCCGGCGCTGAGGACGGCGAGATTGAAATTGTCGCCGGTCCCGAAAACACCTATGTGATCGACGGATTGATGCAGCAGTTGGCTCGAGGCCCGGAGGAGGTGCACCCGCGGCGGTTGGAACTGGCTGTTGAATTGCTCACCGATGCGGCCAACGCCCGCGGCGATGACGAGACAACGGACGCGATGACCACCGCCACCCCCCTGGGCTGGTTGATCGGCGCGTGCCTGCGTCCGGACCCGAATCGCTTGGCGCCGTCACCACCGTTCACCGATGAAGTGACCGCCTGGAATATCTTGGTGGAACGTTTTGTGGCCACCCTGGATTGGGATGGCCAAGACGACGAAGACCTGGACGACTGAGTTTCCAGGGTCGAGCCCAACTTGGCGCGCTCAGATACCCATCAGCGCGGCATATCCCGGCTTGATGACCTCGTTGATGATGGCCAGGCGCTCGTCGAAGGGCAGGAACGACGACTTCATCGCATTGAGCGTGAACCACTGCAGGTCGGCCCAGCCATAGCCAAAAGCCGCCACCAACGCGGTCATCTCGCTGGTCACCGTCACTCCCGACATCAACCTGTTATCGGTATTGACGGTGACCCGGAACCGCAACTTCGTCAATAAGCCGATCGGGTGCTCGGCCACCGACAGGGCCGCACCGGTCTGGATGTTCGATGTCGGGCACATCTCCAGCGGGATCCGCTTGTCACGCACATACGCTGCCAGCCGGCCCAACGTGACGGTGCCGTCCGGCTCGACGGTGATGTCATCGATGATTCGTACCCCATGACCCAATCGTTCGGCTCCGCACCAGGTGAGGGCCTCCCAAATGGACGGCAGGCCGAAGGCTTCACCGGCATGGATGGTGAAGTGGGCATTTTCTCTGCGCAGGTATTCAAAGGCATCCAGGTGCCGGCTTGGCGGGAAACCTGCCTCGGCACCGGCGATATCGAAACCGGCAACTCCGCAATCCCGGTAATGCACGGCCAATTCGGCAATTTCGCGGGACCGAGCTGCGTGGCGCATTGCGGTCAGCAGTGCTCGAATTACGATCGGACGCCCAGCTTCGGACGCGATTGCAGCACCCTGTTCAAATCCCTCGAGCACGGCCTCGACCACCTGGTGCAGGGTCAGTCCGTTCTCCACGTGAAGTTCCGGGGCGAAACGAACCTCGGCATAGACGACCCCGTCAAGAGCGTGGTCCTGGGCGCATTCGGAGGCGACGCGGATCAACGATTCGCGGTCCTGCATGACGGCGACGGTGTGCGCGAAGGTTTCCAGATACCTGACGAGCGAACCGGAATCCGCGGACTCGACGAACCAGGCAGCCAGGACCTCAGGATCATGACTGGGTAGAGCTTGGTAGCCGCTGTCTTCGGCGAGCTCGATGATGGTGGCCGGCCGCAGTCCACCGTCCAAGTGGTCGTGTAACAGGACTTTCGGCGCTTCCCGGATCTGCTCCGCGGTGAGCGCGGAACCGGCGGCTGTTTCGGGGCGTAGTTGGTATGGGTCAGACATCACCTGAAGTTACCCGATCCCTGAGCCGACCGACCAAATTCGGGCCGCGAGGTGACACCCGCCGGGGTCGGACGTCGCGAGCTCACCCATCAACTACTCCGAATTGTCTCCAGCACAATGGGATTGACGCGAATCTCGGTGCCACGTGCTTGGATATCCACTGCCT
>JBBSUU010000291.1:0-4620 GCA_038234115.1 Mycobacteriales bacterium | reverse complement strand
GCCCTGGGATCGGGTGCTCGTGGTGCCTGGCAACCATGACTACAAGATCTTCGGCAACCTGGGCCTCCGATACGTGACTCGGGTGCCGTTCGAGATGCAGTTCCGTGTGGCTGCGAACCGACACGGCCGCGGGAAACGGCTGCGCGAGTACGCTCGTCTGACGCTCGAGGCCTTGATGCCTGGGAAGGGTCCGCTGGCCGACTCGCACCCCCGGCACGTCGGTGATTGCGTTGAAGGCACCCACGGTTCCGGTTCCGGTGACAATTCCAAGGTCTCGCGAGCGCAATTTTCCTCCAGGTGGCAGCATGGCAGCGTGCTCGACTGACGATAGCGCTGCGCTACCGGGGCGGCGGCAGAGTTCGCCGAAACCATCGGTCCGGCCTACCAGATACGAACTCGGTCAGCCGGATCAAGCCAGAGCGCATCGGTTTCCCGGACATCGAAGGCCGCGTAGAACTCGTCGAGATTGCGCACCACCTGGTTGCAGCGGAACTCCGGCGGCGAATGCGGATCGATCGCCAGACGGCGTAGCACTTCCGCCTCCCGACCCTTGGTCCGCCAGACGGTGGCCCAGGCGATGAAGAGTCGCTGCGCACCGGTGACACCGTGGATCACCGGCGGCGGTGCATCGTTCAGCGAAAGCTGCCAGGCCTGAAACGCGATGCCCAAACCACCGAGGTCACCGATGTTTTCACCGATCGTCAAGGCGCCGTTGACCTTGTTACCCGGCGCCTCGGCCGGTTCCAATTCCGAATACTGACCGATCAGGCGCTTCGTCAGAGTCTCGAAAGCCACCCTGTCCTCCGCCGTCCACCAGTCCTGGATGGCGCCGGTACCGTCATATTTTGAGCCCTGATCGTCGAACCCATGGCCGATCTCGTGACCGATGACGGCGCCGATGGCGCCGAAGTTGACCGCATCATCGGCGGCGAGATCAAAGAAAGGAGGACGCAGAATAGCTGCCGGGAAGACGATCTCATTCATCCCGGGGTTGTAGTAGGCGTTGACCGTCTGCGGGGTCATCAGCCACTCATCACGATCCACCGGCTTGCCCACCTTGGCCAGTTCCCGATCGGTTTCGAAGGCGGCCGACCGGCGGGCGTTACCCACCAGGTCGTCGGCTCGAATAACCAGAGCGCCATAGTCGCGCCAGCGGTTCGGATATCCCACCTTCGGGTTGAACGCGGCCAGTTTCTCCAACGCCCGAGTCTTGGTCGACTCGGTCATCCAACTGAGCTGGGCAATTTCCTGTTCGTAGGCACGAATCAGGTACTGGACCAGTTCATCCATCCGCTCCTTGGCAGCCGGTGGAAAGTGCCGCTGCACATAGAGTTCGCCCAACGCCTCACCCACGGCCGATTCCACCATACCGACTCCGCGCTTCCACCGCTCGCGCAGATCCGGGGTCCCGGAGAGCGTTCGGCCGTAAAATTCGAAGTTGGCCTGTACCAACGAGTCCGGACCCACCGGAGCGGCAGCTCGAATGACTCGAAGACTCAACCAGGCGCGCCAGGTCGGGAGCTCCCCCGGGGTCAACAGATCTCGTAACGACTCATAGAAACTGGGCTGCCGGACGATCACATGGTCCAGGACACCAAGCGGAGCTGCAATGCCGGCGAGCCAAGCGGCCCACCAACTCTCCGGCCACAGACTGGAAAGTCCGGTCCGGTCCATCGGATTGTTGGTCAGGTCGCTGTCGCGGGATTTGACCCGGTCCCAATGGCCGGCGGCGATCTTGGTCTCCAGGGCCAGGATCGCCGACGCTTCGGACTCGGCGTCGCGGACGCGGGCCAGTGCCAGCATGGTCTGCAGGTACTTCAGATAGGCCCGGCGGATCGGCTCGTATTGCGGGTCGCGGTAGTAGGCCTCATCGGGGAGGCCGAGCCCACCCTGATTGAGCTGCAGGGTGTACTTCTCCGGCTGGACCGGGTCATTGTCGACGAAGAAACCGAAAAGGCCGCCCACCCCATCACGGGCCATTTCCCCGAGAAGTCCGAAGAGTTGGTCGACGCTGCTGACCGCTGCGATCTGTCGAAGCTGCGGTTCGAGGACCGACATTCCGAGTTTCTCCACAGTTTCGGTATCCATGAAGCTGCGGTAGAGGTCGGCGATGAGTTGTTCGGCCGATCCGGGCTCGGCGGCGCCGCCGGCGGCAAGCTCGTCGACGATGGTCCGGCAGGCAAGCTCGGAATCATCGCGCATCTCGTGGAAAGCCCCGTAGATGGACTGATCGGCCGGAATCTCGGCGGTTTCCAACCAGGCGCCGTTGACATGACGAAACAAATCGTCCTGCGGGCGAACACGGTCAACGGTGGATGTCATCGGCGATCCTTACCAAGCTGGAGATGTCGGTCTGCTCTCCATACCTATCACGCATGCAGCCCGACCCGCCGCTAACGGGCGGCTTCCCAGCAATGCCAAGAGCGAACATCGATGGCAACCACCTGCCCCCGCGGAGTGAGGTTCGAGTCGTCGCGGTAATGCCGATACTTGGCCACCAGCGCCTGCACCGCCATGATTCCCTCGGGGTCGGCGGCGTCGATGATGCGGGCGCTACCGTCGGCCCGCACCCACCACAGTGCATTCCAATCAAATTCGTAGTGGTCGGTCAGGACGCTGACCTTGCCGGTCTGATCGATATTGGCCAGCCGCTTCAGCTTGGTGGATTTCTTGGGCTTGCCGTCGACCGCGGTGTAGATGACGGAATCGACGACAGCAAAAACGATCGGCACCAGATGCGGTATGCCGTCGGCGCTGACGGTTGCCAACCGGGCCACATCCTGCCCCGCGAATCTCAAACGCGCCGTCTCATTGTCCATCCGGTCAGTGTGCAACGACTCGGCACGAACAGCGAATGGCGCCCTGGGTCAGCGCCAGTAGCGGTGCAGCACGCTGTCGACGGGAACCCCGTTGTTGGTCAGGTACACCGGACGGACCTGCACGTACATTCCGACGGTAGGCGCTTCGAGCAGATAGTCGACGCCCTTGATCTTTCCGAGGTAGATGGCGACGTGCCCGTTGTAACCGATGATGTCACCGGCCAGCGCCTGTTGCCACGGCACTGCGGTGCCGCTGGTGCGCTGGGAGGCTGAGTTGGTTCCGGTGGCGAATCCGGCCTGCGACATCACGTATCCGGTCAAACCGGAGCAGTCGAAGCCGACGGTTCCCTGGCAGGAGTTACTGGAGCCACCGCCGCGGGAGCAGCCCTGATCGGCCGGTCCGTTGCTGCTACCGCCGCCCCAGACGTTGGGGAGCCCGACGCTGGCCAAACCGGCCGCAATACCCTTCGCAACGGCCTCGTTCGGCGCTGTGATCACCTGTCCGGCGGCTGCGGCCGCGACGTGCGGCCCCGCCGGAATTGTGACGCTCACTCCGTTGACGACGACATAGGCGGGCGCGCCGCCACCGGTGACACCGAAGTACTTCTGGAACAGGAAGAAGAAATTCCGGTTGCCGTAGGTGCTGCATCGGTCGCCGACACCCGGGTAGGCCGCGAGCGACGCCGCGTTGGGTTGGTAGGGGGTGTAGTTGTAAAGCGAGGCGGTCGCGGTATTGCGGATGGTGACAAGACCGCCACCACAGCCGCTTTCAACCACGTTCCAAAGGATCTGGGTGGTCTGTCCGGCCCGGTAGTTGTACTTCAGCGGGTCGACGACATAGCGGGACCACTGCTTGGCCATGCCCATGGCCTGGTTGAAGAAGCCGGCGTAGGCCGGATCGCAGTTCGCGGTTCCACCGGGACCGGTGTCCGGGCAATGCCAACCCCAGGCCGCGTTGTAGGACGCAAGGCTGACCGAGGTCTTGGTCAACAACGCGGATTCCTTTTGCAGTGTCACCAACATGACCTGCGGGTTGACCCGGCAGGCCACCGACACCTTGGCGATGATGGCGGCTGCGGTTTCGTTGGTGCCGCCGGCATAGGCGGCGCAGTACTTGTCTGCCGCGACATTCGGGGTGTTGACGCGCAGGTTCCGCAAGCAGAACTCGCCCTGGCAGGCGGCACCCTTTTCCTGGATGAAAGCGTTGACCTGATTGGCAGTCATCGCCGCGGAGTTGTAGAACACCGCATCGGAGATGATCTCACCGGCGTCGAATGTGGTCGAACCACCGTTGGTGTTGGGTGCGCAATCCAACACCGCCGGCGCCTCAGCAGTGGCAACCCCCCGCTGCGAGGTCGTCCCCGAGGTGTCTCCCGGCAGGATTTGGTCACCGACCTGAGGATCGTCGCCGGCGCCGGTGGGAACCGGCGGCTCCGGAGCTTCCGGCACGATGATTGCGCCATCCCCCCCAACATTGTCACTCGGGACCGTTACCGGGGCCGGCTCCGTTATCGCTGGTGCATCCGGGGTAGTCACCGGCGCGCTGGTGGTGGGATCGGGGGTTACCGTCGGATCCGTCGGTGACGACGGCCCGCTCGGGTCGGTGGTGCTCGGGTTGGTGCCGGTCGGACCAGTAGTGGGATCGGTACTGATGGGATCGATGGCGGTGGGATCGATGGCGGTGGGATCGATGGCGGTGGGATCGGTGGCGGTGGGATCGGTGGTAGTGGAATCAGTGGCGGTGGAATCGGTGGTAGTGGAATCAGTGCTGGTGGGATCAGTGCTGGTGGGATCAGTGCTG
>JBBSUU010000290.1:0-4620 GCA_038234115.1 Mycobacteriales bacterium | reverse complement strand
TTGTTCGTGGAAAAGGTATTCGCTTCGTGAGACACACCGAGCACAGCAAGTCTTTTCACTACAGCCTCCATACCTCTACTGCCGCAACGAGTGTTCCTGCAGCGTTTCAGCAACTGCAACGTGCGTCCCATTTCTATCAGCCTTTGGTCGTCTCGACAAGTTTTGGCATCGACTAAAGATGACGCAGCAGCGAGCTTTAACGAAGACGATCGCGGCCGGCAAGGTCTTGAGAAGCGTCGACAGCGCGAAAGTTACGTTGGCGGCTTACCCAACTCGTCGTGGACAGGTCGAAAGTTACTACGGCGCTAACGACTTCTGGACAACTCATCCAGTAGTCGAAGGACCAGAGCCAGCGGCGGCCATAGTTCTCGACCCAGATTGGTGATGGCAAACGCCCGTTGGAGCACCGGTGGATCAATCAGTGGCAACACCGTCACACCGGGAATCGTCACCGTGTTCTGTGGAAGTAACCCCACCCCCATTCCGCCGGCACTGAGTAGCTGGACCAACTCGAGACTGTCGGCGCTGTGGGCCACTTCGGCCGTAAAACCGGCTTGGGCCGCGAGTAACCGAACCACGTCGTCGTCGGCGGTTCCGCGAGAGTTCATGATCCATCCACTTGCGGCAAATTCGCTGAACACCGCAGCGGATCCTGCACCTGTTGGCCGAGCCGGCTCCGAGAAAACCGGTCGAGGTGGTTCAGATGAGGCTGCACGGCGCGATTCCGGCACCCCCAGCCCCCACGGCGTCTGCCAGAGCGGTGTCATCCCAAAACCTGGAAAGCTGTTGTGCGGCGCCAGGTTGTAGTCGTAAACAATCCCCAGATCGAGCTGATCCGCCGCCAGCATCGGATAGATCTCATCCGGCTCATGCTCATGTAACTGCAGACGCACCAACGGGTATCGTTCCCGTAGGCTTCGGGTGATCGGCAGCATTGCATCGCGAATGGCGGTCGCAAAGGCGGCAACCCGCACCACGCCCACCGGCGCGGCAGCGGGATCCAGGTCAACTCTGGCGGCTTCGATGGCACCGAGGATGATCACCGCGTGCGCAGCCAATCGCTTGCCGGCCGGGGTCAGGCGAACATTCCGTCCGACCGGTTCAATGAGTTCGGCGTTGGCTTCGCGGGCGAGGACAGCCAGTTGCTGGGAGACAGCAGACGTCGCGGTGCCGGTCAGATCGGCCACCGCGCGCATCGAGCCGTGCCGGGACAATTCGAGCAGGAGTTTCAGACGGCGCGAATCCACACCCGACATCATTCAGCAAAAACGATGAGTATGTCCATAATTGTTTAGTGGACATAGACGGTTCCTGTCCCGTGTACTCGGCGACGTGAGAACCAGGAAGCACCGATCCAAGGACATCAGCACAAGAAACGCAACCGGTCTGGCCATCACCGCCATGCTGAGCGTCCAGCTCGGTATAGCGGCGTCCACCGGACTCTTCGACCAGATCGGACCGGCCGGCGCCGCTTGGATCAGACTGGCCTGGGCCGGCCTGATTTTCTTGGTTCTGGTCCGGCCCAAAATCCGAAGCATGTCCAAGCGTTCGTTGATCGGCGCTTCGGTTCTGGGAATTGTCACCGCCGCGATGACCCTGCTCTTCATGGCCGCCGTGGCCCGGATCCCTCTCGGTACCGCCAGTGCACTGGAATTTCTCGGGCCACTCGGAGTTGCTGTCGCCCGCAGTCGAGGAGCGAAAAATCTGCTCTGGCCGGCACTCGCGGCCGCCGGTGTGGTCCTGTTGACCGAGCCATGGCATGGCAATGTCGACTACCTCGGTGTGGGATTTGCCCTAACTTCGGCCTTTTGTTGGGCCGCCTACATCTTGCTCACCCAGCGGGTTGGTGACGAGCTCTCCGGCCTGCAAGGGCTCGCGATCTCGATGCCGGTGGCCGCCATCGCGGCGACCCTGGTGGCGGCACCTTCCGTCGCAAGCTCGTTGACCTGGCAAATCCTCGCCTGGGGCATCGGCTTGGCGCTGTTGTTGCCGGTCATCCCATTTGCTCTGGAACTCACTGCCCTGCGTAGCCTGACCACTGCCTCCTTCGGCACCTTGATGAGTTTGGAACCGGCGATTGCGCTGCTCATCGGGCTGTTGGTGCTGCATCAGCAGCCCGGTCTCTGGCCGCTCCTGGGCGTGGGATTTGTGGTGCTGGCCGGTATCGGCGCTGAGCGAAATGGCGGCCGAAATCACGCTCCGGCGGAGACCTCGATCACCTGATCTGGGCTGGTCAGCATGCATCAACACCTCTTCTTCTACCACTGTCGGTGCCCAGGGTTACCGTCAACCTCAGACGAACGACGGACTACATTGGGGGAAGAAATGGACACGGCTGAGGATTCGAATCAGGTGGGGCTCCTGAATGGGGCCAGAGGGTGATGGTCGAGAAGTGAGCGATAAAAATCTGGCCAAAATCGCAGCCTTGTTGCGCAAAGCCGAAGGTACTGACAACGAACACGAGGCGGATGCGTTCATGCAAGCCGCCCAACGGCTTGCTACGCTGACCTCGGTCGATTTGGCAGTGGCCAGGGCGCACACCGCTGACAAAGAGAAGCGAGCCACCCCCACCCAGCGAAGCATCACGATCGGCGAGGCCGGCAAACGCGGACTGCGGACCTACGTCCATTTGTTCCTGGCCATCGCTCGTGCCAATAACCTGACCTGCGATGTCGCTCGCAACTCGACCAGAGTTTTCGCCTACGGATTTGATAACGACATTGACACTGTGGAGGCGTTATATGCCTCACTTGTGGTGCAGATGGTTCGCTCCTCGGACGGCTACATCAAGTCCGGCGAATACGCGTTGGAGACCATCGCGAAACAAGTGGTGGTGCCGGGCAGCGAGCGTTTCGATCGCCGCCGAGGTTGGGTGGTCGACGTTCAACAAGTGGCCAAACCGGTACATGCCACGACAGCCCGGATCAACTTCCAGGAAGCCTTCGCAGCCCGCATCGGGCAGCGCCTGTCCCAGGCCGGACTGGAGGCGCAGCAACAGGCGATCGCTGCTGACGAGGCTCAGCCAGAGAGCAGCACCGGTGTCGCGATTGCCCTGCGGGACAAGGAGGTCGAGCTTGTCGATCACTACAAGGCACACTCCACTGCAAGAGGAAGTTGGGCAGGTTTTCGAGCGACCGCGGGCCACTCCGAGCGTTCCCGCCGGGCCGGTGATCAGGCCGCCAGGCATGCCCGCCTGGGTAGCGAGAAAGCAATCGGCGGTGCCCGCCCCGCGCTCGACGCTGCCGGCTGAGTCATGGCGAAGGTTTCGGGGGCCGCACGAGCCGGTTGGGTGTCACCGGCAGCTGGGGCGGCATCAGCAGATCCAACTGCCGGCAACACTCGGGACTCCCAACGGAGCAAAATTTATGACGCACAGCACCTGGTGATGCGAGTTTTCGATAGAGCTGCAGACTTCCCCACCATAGAAGTTGCCGGGTCCCGATTGACGGTGCCGGTGGAACGGAAGTTCGCATCGATTCAGAATGTCCAGTCCTATGTCGATGCGTTTCTGGCTCTGAGTTGGGTTCGAGAGACCTGGCCGAGGGCGGTAATTCCGGTGACGGTACGGATGCGGGCCGGCGATCAGGCCGCGCACTACGAACGGCAGTCGGCAGCGATGGCTGTCCCTGGTCACGTCGGCGGAACCGCTTGGGCGATGCGAGAACTGGTCATCCTGCACGAATTGGCCCACCACCTGGACCCGACCGGAGAACCCGCCCACGGTGCTGAATTCGCCGGCATCCTGCTCGATGTGATCGGGGAAATCATCGGGCCCGAAGCTGCCCTGTTGATGCGGGTCACGATGGGTGACGTCGGGGTTCAGGTCCGCTGAACCATGGACTGCCGCGATGTTAGGTCACCCACCCACCGCCCAAGATCTGCCATGGACAAGTAGGGTCGCTGACAGATACGACGCTCGCGCAAAAGACTTTGCCTACGTGAGGCAGGAGATGCGGGGGCTCATTGCTGAAGGGGATTGATGGTGACTTCTCAGCCAGATATCGGAGATCGACCAATGCGCTTACTGGCCGGAACCCAAATCTGGGAGCGCATCACCCCCTTGCTTCGTGACCGTGACGACATTTTCGCCGCCCTTGCTCACATCGGCTCAAATGCTGACTCACTCCTCCCGCTCCGGGCCGGCGCCACGATCATCACCGACGCCTCCGAGAGCAGCATTCGAGAGGGTGCGACCGATCCGGAAGTCCTGCTGGCCTGGGTGAAGCGCGGCGTCAAGGTCTTCAGCCTGCCAGGGCTGAACGCCAAGGTAATTCTGGCCGAGGGCACTCCGGCGCTGGCCGTGATCGGCTCGGCCGACCCATCGTGGTCCTCGGCGCACACCTACTACGAAGCCGGCATCATCACCGAGGACGCCGACTCGGTCGCAGAACTTCGCATCACTCTGGTCGCCTGGTTGAACCAGACGAGCCCGCGGGCACCTCTGACGCAGGAGTGGCTGGCGCAGGCAATAGTTTTCTACGGCTCGGATTTGCTGGGCGATTCTGGGGAAGATTCGGTTGGGACCGGCTCGGTTGGGGCCGACTCGGTTGGTACGCCGGCATCCGGTTCGGTTGGCAATCCGGCTCCGACTACGGCAATTGCTCCGACCTCGGCAGGTGC
>JBBSUU010000289.1:0-4620 GCA_038234115.1 Mycobacteriales bacterium | reverse complement strand
TCGGCCCATTGAATATCCTCCAAAATCAATGCCAGGGGGCAATCGTCGGAGCGGTCGAGCAACTCCTGGGTCAGCTGCACGAACATCTGAAATCGCGCGGTTGGGTTGGCGTCGAAAACGGTTTCCAAAGCTGTCCTGGCACCGCGCAAGTCGGCCATCAGACGACGCCAGACCCAGAGCGGAGGCGCGCCGAGATCGTCAAGCGCGTCACCCTGACACACCCGAAAATTGTTCTCGGTGGCAGTCCGAGCAAAGTACTTCGCGATCTGTGTTTTTCCAATTCCGCCATCACCGATGACCATCATCAGGCGCCCATTTCCGGCCGCAGTCGCCGACAGTGCGGTGTGGATCAGGTGCAACGTGCTCGATCTGCCGACCAGCTCAGTCATGCCCTCAGTATGGTCCGCCGAGGTCCGGTTTAAGGGTTGGTTTCAGTACCAGTACTGATGGCAGGGCTCCGGTT
This sequence comes from Mycobacteriales bacterium, assembly GCA_038234115.1. Taxonomy (GTDB): domain Bacteria; phylum Actinomycetota; class Actinomycetes; order Mycobacteriales; family Nakamurellaceae; genus Nakamurella. The sequence goes on along the minus strand of JBBSUU010000289.1, from coordinate 4,157 downwards.
CCGGACCACAGTTGGTCTTGCGATCGAGCGCTGCTCGGTTCCACGAATAGGAGGCACACAATGACAAGCACAACAGCGTTGGTTGAATCAGGTACCTGGACACTGTGCGCGGGGACCCTGGCGTTCCGGATTCGTAACTGGGGCTTTGTCCAGGTACCCGGCACCATCCCGATTGTCACTGCCGCGGTCCGGGTTGCACCGGGCGGCCGGATTGTTGCAGTGGATGCGGCCGCTGATCTGGCGGCTATCAACACCGGTAACGCCAAGCGGGACCGGGATCTGGCAAAACCAAGATTTCTTGACTCCGGGCGTCATCCGATTCTCACGTTTCGAGCTGCCCAAACGGATTTCATCGATGGGGATATCCGTTGCGTCGGGCAGGTCACGGCGCGGGAGAACACGGCCAAGGTCGAGATGCATGCGAATATCTCACCGTCGCCCGCGGGTGAGATTCGGCTCAGCGCAACTGCCAGGGTTGATCGGCTGCAGCTGGGAATTCAAGCACCGCGGTTCCTCATCGGTCGCTGGGTCGAGGTGAGGATTATGGCAACATTCGCGCGAGCCGGTGACTGAGAGCGTTACCGGATCAGTTGCTGCAGACACGGAGCCTGGTGCAAGCCGCGGTGCTCAGCAGTCCTTGGCTGCGCTGACGGCCGCTCCATCAATGCCAACATCTTCGATCAGGGCCTGCTTGGGCTTGTTCCTCGATGTGGCCAAGATGGACCCGAGGATGACCAGCGGGAAACCGATGGCGGTACCAACGGTGAACGGCTCGGACAGGATCAAGACCCCGAGGATGATGGCCACCGCGGGGTTGACGTAGGTGATGACCGTGGCGCGGGCCGGGCCGGCCTCCGCAATCAGCGCGAAGAAGAGAGTGAAAGCTGTTGCAGTGCACAGCACGCCAAGCCCAATCACAGACCAGATGGCTTCGCCGGATACCGGATTGGTGGGCCAGAGGAATCCGACGAATGGAGCGTAGATGAGCGCTGCCAGTAACAACGACGCGGTAATGACACCGTTAGTGGGGAGGTCCTTGAACTTGCGCGCAATGATGAGTGGTCCTATCGAGTAACCGATAGCGGTGAGCGCAATAGCGCCGACGGCGATCAGGTCGTCGAAATGAATGTCCAGTCCGACCAGTGCGGCCACCCCGCCGAAGCCGATGACCAGTCCGATCACCCGTCGAGTGGTGAAGGTGTCCTGTTTGGTGATCCATAGAATCAGACTGGCCATCAACGGGACCACCGCGATCAACAGACCTGCGGTGGAGCTGTTCAGTTTGGTCTCTGCATGCCCTAACAGCAACCATGGCCCGCTGATCTCGACGAGGGTGTAGAGCAGCAGCAGGGGCCAGCGGCGAAGTACCGGCATCAATGCTTTTTGCTTCAGGGCGACCGGTAGCAGGATCAGGCCGCCGATCAGCACCCGACCGAATGCAACCAGCAGCGGATCAATTTCGGTGACGGCGACTCTGATCAGGAGGTAGGGCACACCCCAAATCAGGCAGAGGGCAGAAAACAGTAGCCAGCCACGACGAGACATAGGGCAAGGTCCTTTTGTTCAAAGCGTCACCTGAGACCTGAAGTGGTCGGCTGAGCGTCGGCTATTACCCTAAACGGGCGAGGATCTGCCGGCGTACCAACTACGTGACCACCATTTTTGGCCGGCGATAAGATCCGCAGTCGCAACCGATGTACCACCAGTCACAGGATTCACATAAAACTATTTTTACCTCACGCGCAACCGAAGAGTGCGCGTTGTTTTGTGCGTATTTGTGCAGAATCGGAGTCGAACGCATCGCCGAACGCCCCGTCTGACAAGGTCCGACGGAAACCACATCGATGTGATTTCCCTCGGCGTGTCGGCGTGTCGAAGCCGTGGGTAAGACACGCGTGGGACAGAATGCGTCTGCTGGGTGTCTTGTGACAACTGTGGCACGTGTTCTAACGTGCATGAAGCGACATTGAATCGCGCGTCAATTGGTCCGTTTTCCTCGCCCAGGATCACCTGCCGCCCACTTGTACGACACTTAGCTTTGGTCCGGGCGAGGGTGTGACCTGATGACGATGCTGAGCAAGGGGAAGGGGCATCGTCAGTTGAGCCCGCGGTGACTCCTCCTCGCCGCGCGTCCTGCAGGGTTGCGCGACCAGGAGAGGAATACACGTGCGTCGCTCCCTCGCGATCATGTCCACCTTGGCCGCCCTCGTTGTGTCCAGCTTGTTTGCCACTGGTGGGGTCGCCTCGGCGGACCCGTCGGCATCGGACTGGGCTGCAGTGCGCAAGTGCGAATCCGGTGGTCGTTACGACATCAACACCGGCAACGGTTATTACGGTGCCTACCAATTCGATCTGCCCACCTGGCGCAGCGTCGGTGGCTCCGGATACCCGCATCAGGCAAGTGCTGCCGAACAAGATCTCCGGGCGTTGAGCCTGTACCGGATGCGAGGCTGGTCCCCGTGGATCTGCGCCGCGCTGGTTGGGCTGACCAATGATTCCGATGCCAAGTCCGGGGTGCTGCCGCCGGCCACCGGAAACCAAACCGGGGGTAGCTCGACTCCCTCGGAGGGCGCGGCCACGCCGGCGGCCTCCGGAGCGCCGGCCTATCCGGGACGTCAGTTCCGGGAGGGTGATTACTCCGAGGCACTCAAGACCTGGCAGAAGCAGATGGGCACCCGCGGGTATGGGTTGACCGGTACCGGATATTTCGGACCCAACACCAAGGCAGCCGTCTTGAAGTTGCAGGCCGAAAATGGTTTGAACGTGGTCGGTTTCATCGGTCCGAAGACGTGGGCTGCGGCTTGGGCCGGTGCTGCGGCGCCGGTAGCCCCGGCGCCGGCAACGTACGTACCGGCCACCAACACGGCCTGCTCGGTGGGTTCCTCAACCGCACTTGCCTGGCCCGGCAAGAACTACAAAGTGGGTGACGTTGCGCGCGACCTGCAGTGCTGGCAGCGCCAGATGGGTAGCCGCGGCTACGGCTTGACCGGCACCGGCTACTTCGGCAGTGCCACCAAAGCTGCCGTCTTGTCGCTGCAGGGCAAGAACGGGATCGCGGCGACCGGGACGATTGACGCCGCAACCTGGAAGGCCGCTTGGGAAGGTATGTAGCCGACTGCATACTCTGTGTCGCATTTCCAGAAAGCGTTACAGATATTAACCGTACCGAAACATAACGTTTTGATAACGGTACCCAGATGGCGTAACGAACCTCGACGCGGGGTCGATGAACTGGGCAGGGAACAAAACCCGAACGCCCGATTTACTGCGACGCCCGTAGTTGTTGGAGCCACGAAGAGCCTGGAGCACGCCGCTCCGGGCTCTTCGTTATTTCCGGGTGCGTCGGCGAACGGTTTTGTGCAGCCAGGAGCGGTTATTGCGACAGGTGTACCTGTGGATAAGTCATCGGCGATCATCCGGTTTCGCTGGCGGCATCACATGACATTCACATGGAGACATGCAAGACGGTCTAGTGAGACTGTGGCAAAACGTTGGGGTCGCTAGGCGCCTTCCCATAATGGGGATCTAAGCTGATCTAGTGCTGCAAACTAGGCGGGAGGAACGTGATTTGCGCGTCGATTCATCGGAAATCGTGACGTTCGTTGATCCGCCAGTAGTAGAGGTCGTGGCGGCAGTGAGCTTCTCTGGCATGAGTAATGCCACGTTTCTTTCCAGTGGCGATCTTTGGCGTTCCCGGCTACAGGCAGGGTTCCCTTCCCTAGAACTTCAAGGCTCTAACGATCCGCAGACCGAGACTTTCACGGGGGAAGGCGCAGTCGCCCCTGCTGGGTTTGCATTCACCGTCCTTCAGGCGCCGCCTCTTCCTAGGGTGTGGATGACATCTGCGGATGGACAGGAGTTGCTGCAGTTGCAGAGCAACTGGTTTGCTGCCAACTGGCGGAAGGTCCGGCCCGAGGACGAGTACTCGAGATGGCCCGGGCGACTTAAAGCCTTCGAACGTAACTGGGCAGTAGTAGATCAGTGGGTGAGCGGCCGAGGAGAGCGTGCCCTGCCCACACAGTGCGAGGTCACTTACATCAACCACATCACGCCGGTGGCGGGTCTCTGGGAAGAACACAAGGACTCGCACCGAATGTTCAAAACCGCTAGCTTCAAGACGCGCCTGGAAATGGAGAGTTTCAGTTGGCAAACCCACT
>JBBSUU010000288.1:0-4663 GCA_038234115.1 Mycobacteriales bacterium | reverse complement strand
CGGTGACCAATGCGGCGATCGGGGACCGCTCGGATCTGGTCAGCGTGATGTGGGCGAACAGCGGATGTCCCTTGAGAGCTTCGACCACCGCTGCGATCCCGTCGTGGCGGCCGACCCGCAAATTGTCACGTTGCGCCACGTCATGGGTCAACACCACCCTGGAGTTGGTGCCCATCCGGGACAACACCGTGAGCAGGACATTGCGTTCCAGTGATTGGGCTTCATCCACGATGACAAACGAATCGTGCAGCGACCGGCCGCGAATGTGCGTCAACGGCAGGACTTCGAGCATTCCGCGAGCAATCACTTCCTCTACCACGGCCGGCGATACCACCGCGCTGAGGGTGTCGAAGACGGCCTGCGCCCAGGGTCCCATCTTTTCGCCCTCACTACCGGGCAGGTAGCCCAACTCTTGCCCGCCGACCGCGTACAGGGGGCGAAACACCACCACCTTGCGGTGGGCTTTGCGCTCCATCACCAGTTCCAGGCCGGCGCACAGCGCCAACGCCGACTTGCCGGTACCGGCGCGACCGCCGAGGGAGATGATGCCCACCTCTTCGTCCATCAATAGATCCAATGCCAGCCGCTGTTCGGCACTGCGCCCGCGGATTCCGAACGCTTCCTTCTCGCCGCGGACCAGCCGAACCTGCTTTCCGGGGGTTACCCGTCCCAGCGCCGACCCGGTCGGTGAAATCAGCTTCAACCCGGTGTGGCACGGCAGTTCTCGAGCCGCGTCCACATCGACCAGGCCGTGGGCGAAGAGCCCGTCCACCGCTTCGGTCGAAACCTCGAGTTCGGTCATTCCGGTCCACCCGGACGGTACGACGTCGTGGGCGCGGTACTCATCTGCGGGCAGACCAACCGCAGAAGCCTTCACCCGCAACGGCATGTCTTTGGTGACCAGGGTGACCAGCCGTCCTTCGGCGGCGAGATTCAGCGCACAGGCGAGGATCCGGGAGTCATTACTGTCGGTTCGAAATCCCAACGGCAACACCGAAGGATCGGTGTGGTTGAGCTCCACATGAAGGGTGCCACCGACCTCACCGACCGGAATTGGAGTATCCAATCTGCCATGTTCGATTCTGAGGTCATCGAGAAGGCGCAATGCCTCACGGGCAAAGTAACCCAACTCGGAGTGGTGCCGCTTGGCTTCCAATTCGCTGATCACGATCAGTGGCAGTACCACCTCGTGCTCGGCAAATCGGGTCAGCGCGCCCGGATCACTCAGTAGCACAGAGGTATCGACTACATACGTTCTCCGTGATACCAACGCTTCTCCAGTAGCTCCTGCAGACCCTCTGCTGGCGGTGTCGACGGTCGGGCTCGGGACGGATCGGTCTAAGGCCACGGGTGTGCTCCCGCGGATGCGGCATCCAGCATCCGACTACCTCGAAGTTGCCGGCAGGTTCCCTCACGTGCGTCGCTGATCAACAATCAGCTGCGTCCGTGGGAACCGGATGCCGGCCCCCTCGCTCACGAGCGCTGACCACTCACTCATCACGATCGGAACCTCCCGCCCGGATCACTTCCCCGCGACCCGTGAATCGGACACTACGCATCAAGCCTGGGCGAAGTGGCCAAGACACGCAAAGACCTTGTGAACGTTACGTTTCCGAGGCGAAGAGTGCCTGTTGCCGGCCGGTTACCCAGCCTTCGCCGGGACGGTGCCGGGGGCCGGATCCAGCTCTGAGACCACTCCCGCCGGTGTTACTGACGCTGCCGCCACCATCAACGGGAGGGTGACCGAAACCTGCAATCCGCCGGTGACCGCATGTGTTGCCGCCACGCTGCCGCCGTGGGCCTTGACGATGGCGGCCACGATGGAAAGTCCCAGTCCTGCACCGCCATTGGCCCGGCTGCGGGAAGCGTCCTCCCGGTAGAACCGATCGAACAGTTTTGCCAGCGACTCGGTCCCGACGCCCGGACCGTTGTCGCTGACGGTCACTGTCACCGATCGGGCCGATGGCAGGATTGCCACCGTTGCTGCACTGCCCTCCGGGGTGTGGGTACGAATATTGGACAGCAGGTTGGCAAAGACCTGGTGCAGAGTCAGTCGGTCGCCACTGACGACCGGGTGGGTGTCCGCACCGGCCAGTCGCCAGACCCGGCTGGGGTCGATGGCCGCTGCATCATCGACAACACCGGTCAGGAGTTCAGTCAGATCCACCGGCAGGTACTGCACCTCACTCGGAGCATCGGCGCGCATCAGGGTCAACAAATCGTCCACCAGGGCGGCCATCCGGCGGGATTCGAACCCCATTCGCAGCATGGCGCGATCCACCGCAAGTTTTTCCGGGAGAGCGCCGGCGGCGTAGAGATCGGTGTACCCACGGACGGCAGCAACCGGCGTCCGCAGTTCATGAGAAGCATCGGAAACGAACTGGCGCAGCCGGTCCTCTGCTGCCTGCCGTTCGTCCAAGAGCAAGCTGATCCCGTCCAGCATGCCGTTGAAGGCGTTCCCCAGTCGCTCCACCTCGGTGCCTGAATCAGTCGCGTCCACTCGGAGATCGATGTCACCGGTGGCGATTTGATCGGCGGCCGCGGCCATTTCTTCCAACGGTATGAGTTCGCGTCGGATCAGTAGCGAGGCGGCCGCACCCAGCAGCAACAGCAAGCCGGCGGAGATTACCAGCTCGGCAAATAGCAGCTGATCGATCGTTTTTTCGATGTCGTCCAGCGGTGACCAGATCACCAGTAGCGCGGGCAGATCGTCCTGCGTGACGCGAAGGAATTGTGCCCGGTATTCGGTGCCATCTAGGCCTTTGACGGTTTGGGCGCCGGTCAGATTCGTGTCGGTGATAGCCGGGCCCGGGTCCCTGTCGGAGGTACCCCCGTAAAAGGTCTTGCCGCTCTGCAGCACCATGGTGAAACCGAATTCACCACGCAGCGTGCTGTTCGTACTTTCTTGCTGAAGATTGAGGAGCGAACTGCTGGTCGCCCTCGCCACTACTGTCGCCAGGGTCGCGTCGCGGCTGCTGGTCAACGCCGCTCGAACGACGATCGGTAGCGCGACGTCAGCAACCACCAGGGCAAGTGCTGCTACCGCGATCACCAGGCCGATCAATTTCGCTCGTAACGACCAGCGCCTGGGCGGCTTCGAATTGTCTTCGTCCAGTTCGGACAAATCCCCGTCGAGGATGACGATGGGAATCGGCTGAGTCGTCGGCCCGGACTCGGCCTCCCGATCCGCCGGGTGTTCACGGGCCTTGGGGTGCGGTGTGCGCACGGCTGCCTACTTGCGCTGCCCGCGCAGCACGTAGCCGAATCCGCGGTGGGTGAAAAGTAATGGTGTTTCTGCGTTGGCATCGATCTTGCGGCGCAGATAGGAGATGTAGGTCGCAACCACGGAGTCGTCACCGTAGAAGTCGGTCCCCCAGACGGCGTCCAAAAGTTGTTGACGCGAGAGCACCACGTTTGCGTTGATCATCATGTGTCGTAGCAACTTGTATTCGGTCGGAGCCAGATCCACCACGACCCCGGCCCGGCTGACCTGATAGGTCTCCTCGTCCAACTCCAGATCGGCCACCCTGATTACCTGTTCGGAGTCGGAGACCGGCCGGGTTCGGCGCAGGACCGCGGAAACCCGGGCAGCGAGTTCCTCCAGTCCGAACGGTTTCGTGACGTAGTCATCACCGCCGGCGGTCAGACCGGCGATCTTGTCCGCCGGGGTGTCTCTCGCGGAGAGGAACAGCACGCCCGCATCCACTCCGGCGGCACGGATTTTGCGCATCACTTCCAGACCATCAAAATCGGGCAACATCACGTCGAGTATCAGCAGATCGGGGTTGCCCTCGATGGCCGCTTTCACCGCTTCGCGGCCGCTTGCCGCGGTGTCGACCTGATAACCCAGGAATCGCATCGAAGTAGCGACAATGTCCTGCAGCGATGGTTCATCATCAACCACCAGCAGCCGCGCCTGTTGCGCCATTTCCTACCCCTTTGAATTGATAAAACTCGAACGAGGCCAAAGTCGAATCTGTTGATGAAATTCAGGCGGCCCCGTCGCAAACCTCATCAGATCACGAACGGAGCTATCTGGGTCCGGCATGAGAATCACGTGTGCGCCATTTCGTCGGCGATGACGGCGGGTGTCAATGGTTCATCCAGCAAACGCTGGAATCGTTGCATAGTGGTTTGCCCGGCCGGGCGAGCCGAAAGCCACGGGCGAAGTAGCCGCTCGCCTTCAACATAAGTGCTGGTGTAGGCCCGCCACAACGGATCGGTCGCGAATCGGAGCATTTGATGGGCCCGTCCCTCGTCGACCAGCGCCCACTTCTGGAGGTATTGAACGACCTCATCGGGGTCGGCCCCCAGATCGTGAATCATGATGGCGGCGTTCTGCCGGACCGAGTTCAGCGGTCGGAAGATGACTTCTAATGTCTCCGCAAGGTGGGGGTCGAAGCTGGGACCTATCCCGTCCAGCACGCCGGCGGCCCATCGCCCCCACCCGGGTCCGATCACCGCCGACAGCGCCAGATCGCCGAGGCCCTCGGCCATCAGACACTGCGGCGTGTTCACCAGAAAGATTGTTTGTTCCTGTTGATCACCCTGCTCCACCAATAGCTTTTCCTTGCGGCAGTGTTCGGTGTGATGGCCCGGATAACACTCGTGCGCCACCAACACCGGGAGCTGACTCATTCGGTGTCCGACATCAGCGTTGACT
>JBBSUU010000287.1:0-4665 GCA_038234115.1 Mycobacteriales bacterium | reverse complement strand
TCTTATTGAAGCTGCAATGTCTACTCTGGGCGGATTGACAGCTGCTGCCAGGGCTGACAGCGTCGCTGAGTTCAGCACAATTTTCACCTGCTTTGGCTGGCTTCTCATTAATGAGAGCACCGTTCGTGTGTATGTCGTGGAAGAAAAGTTTGGACGCGCGATAGGCGTTGATTTGCGCCTTGCTTCGGATTCCGACCACGGTTCGATGAGTCCGGTCTTGGGAAACCTGCTGGCAGCGGCGATCAACTCAGATCAACTGCGTGTGATGGCTCAACTGCCCGGAGATGAGTACTGCTCGATCGCTTACAGCGACGTCGCTTCGCTGTGAGATCTGCCTTGGCCAAACCCTGATCGCACCGCCGGCGCCGCCCTGACACGCAGGGGACCGGCCGATAAGGGTGCGATACGCCGAACGCGCCGACACGGTGTAAAGAGCTCGTTTCACTCGGACACTTGTTCCAAGACAACGGGGGGACTTTGGACTGGGTCGACCTTGTCAGTTGTTGGCCAGTCGGAAACCGTGGGCGCTGCTCGAATCCGCGCCACAATCCGGGCAATTGCCTCTCTCGCACCCGCACAATCATGTCGAGGTCGGTAGGCTTCGCAAACGCAGCAAGCTTCGAGTTGGACGGGTAGAGAAAGGTAGACGAAGCAAATGAATGGATATCCGCTCAATGCCTCGGGAGAGTCATTCGGTGCTGTCCAGCCCGGATTGGCAGAACCTGATCTGATCAAGGCCTTCGGTGTTGATCGAGTGGTGGGCTACGTCCGGCGGACGGATCTGCAGGAGCCACAACCCGAAAGCCCTTGGATTGCTGCCAACACTCAAGCCCGAGACCGGGATATTCCGCTCTTTGCCAGCGACGGCATGACCGCGATCAGCAAGTTCACCATCACTGGATTTCGCGCGGATGATCGCAGGTGTGCGTCTCGCTACTATTCATGACCATTAGCCATCGGCTGCGCTCATCCAATTAACATCCGGCGTCGTTCACCGGCAATGCGGTGCGGCGCAAAGTGTGTTGTGAAGGAACTCGTGTCACGCGGACACTGTTAAGATACCTCTCATGTCATGCGGACACGAGTTCTGTTACAACACAGCGTGTATGGAGTGGTAATGATCCAATTCTTGTCATCGGCGGTTGCAGTGTGAAGAGCCTAAGCCCGGATGCACCGCGCTTCGATGGTGTGTCAAGCTGAATCATTGAAAGTGGTTGTGGTAGGTGGGTTTTGGGGTGCGGGCATGGTTGCTGACCGGCTGGTCCGGTTCGTCCGTGGCGGTTCCTGGGGCCCTGGGGTGGGCGGGGTGGATAGGTCAAGCCGGTGTGGGTGGGCCGATCCCGGCGGCGAGAATCAGTTTCTGGAACTCTCTTTCCCACAACCACTCCGTCGGTAGTCGCAGGGTGGTTTTGCCGGCGGTGCGGGTGATCCTGGCCGCGATGGTGATCAGCCGGGCTCTGATGGTCGCTGTCACAGCGGTGGTGTGGTTGCCGCCGGCGGCGACCCCGACGGCCCTGGTGAGGTTGAACGCCATCGCGGCGAGCACCAACCATGCGGAGTTCGCCCAGAAATGACCGGACGGTAGGTGTGCCAACGGTCCGCTCTTCAGGTCGGCGATGACCTGCTCGATGATGGCATGGCGGCGGTGGTCTGCTTCGGCGGTGAGCATCGGAAGTGGTGAATCGGTGAACACCGCGTGGTGGCGCCAGACGGGGAACAACTCACCCTGCTCGTTGGCGATCATGTGGTTGGGATTGGCGTCACGAACCCGCCGCACAATGAGCCTGGCGGTGACCTGGCCGGCTTCACCTCTGGAAGCGCAAGCGGTGAAAGGGGTTTCGGCGACCTCGGCGTCGGAAACCCACACCCCGAGTTGATCATCGAACACTGCTTTCGAGTACCGGATCTTCGTCCACCCATCGTCGGGGATGCTGCTGATCGCCCTGGCCACAGCGCGGTCCTTACGGGCGGTGATGGAGAAATGCGCGCCACCCCGACGCGCTGCTGCGATTACCGGCCGGCCGTAGTAGGCGCTGTCCGCCCGCAAAATCACAATCCCCGCAGCGTTGCACCCCTTGGTCGTCTTCAAGGCGTCGGCAACCAACCTGGCCGCGCCGCGGGCGGAGTTCGCGCAACCTTTACGCAACCGGGTTGCCACGATCACCGGCGCCGACGAAGCGGTCGAGGCGGTGGCCAGCAGGGCGTTCAAACCTTTCACCCCCGAATAGCCGTAACCGCTGCCCTGCTTGGCATATCCATACGTTCGGCGCATAGTGTCGTCGACATCGACAAAGGTCACCGCCGCCGCCGGATCCAGCAACGGAACCGACTGGTTCAGGCCGGTCAGGAACCGGGACGCCACAGCGTCCAACTGCCGCACGTGACCGAATCGCATCGACCGCAAGAACGTGACCAACGTCGACGGCACCCTGCTACCGGCGAACAGCCGGTCCATCCCGCCGTGCCGCAACACCCCCATATCCGCGATCGAATCCGCACCCGCGACCATCCCCGCCACCAACGCGGACACCTTCAAACCCACAGCGTGACCCGGCCCACCACAGACCGTCAGATGCCGATCAGCCAGGGCGACCAGCCCCGCACGCCGGGCCAGGCCCATCGCCGGAACAAGCCCGGCGTGCGACACCAGATTCAGCTGATCAAAAACCGCCGACCGGACCGGGAACACATGAGATAGTTGCATCCGCGGGATGCCCTTCTTGATAGAACAGAACGAACCCTAGAGAAGTCCGATCTTCCTACCCAACAAGGGCATTCCCGCCCACGACCCGCCAGCAACCTCAAACCCACGGTGCATCCGGGCTAAGCGCACATCTTTGTTCGCTTCGGTGGTGGATTCGCCTTCGGTTCAGCCGGCCGGGCCGGCCTCTGGTCGCGGGCGATTCCGTGGGTTTGCCTGATGGTAGTCGGGTTGTCCTGGCAAAGGACTGGGATGAGATGGCCATCCAGGACATGCGTGAAATCGGTGCGGGACCGGGGAGACAGCCAGACTTCTATGTCCCTTTCCCCCCGGGTGTCCGCATGCCGAGTCCTCGAGCTTTTCAACGTCACACCCGCCGGATGAACAAACGCCGCACTACGTGACCGACAGGTCAAACCCGTTCCGGCGTAACCTCGGCACCAACGGCTGAAGCAGAAGATCGCATCCAATCCTGCCCAGCGTGCAGGAGCGAACGAGTGAGTGCGAGCAAGCAGCGGTCCGGCCGCTGTGGTGGGTGTTGCGATGGCGGCCAGTTGGTCCTCGGTCTCGTATTTGACATCTGGTTTGCCCACCGGCCCGGGTTTCAGGTCCAGCGACCAGCTAATTTTGGAGAACCTGAGGTCCGGGGAAGTCGACGCGCCGAACCCGGCGACACGGTGTAAAGGAAGTCCTGTCACGCGGACACTGTAAAAAAACTCCGGTGTCATGCGGACGCGAGTTGTGTTACACCACAACGTGAATGGAACGGTATCGATCCTTTGAGAATCAACCTACATTCTTTGCATCTATCCATGGGTAGTTCTGGACGCCGACGGTGCGATGCAAGGTAGTTGTTGATCGGTTAACCGGTTGCGGTCATGGTGGGTACGACAACGGATCGGACTGAGCTTGAGGTGGTTACGGTTCCCGCGGGGATGTCGCCATCGGCGCGAAGGGTGACTTCTCGTTCTCCGATGAACATGCCGGTCGTGGGGTCAATGATGATGTCTTGGCGCGAGTACCCGGATGGGTCGATTATTCCGATGGCGGAGCCCACGCGTCCGTCGAGGTTGGCGAGGTGGTCGGTGATCTGGACGCCGTCGATCAGTGACATGGTTTGGTACAGCGCGACGCGTAGGTCTGCCGGCGCCAGGCCGTTGCGCAGGATGTCGGCGACGTACACCACCAGTTCGGCGTTGCCCCGATCGTTTTCGGGAGCATCGCTCTTCAGGCGCTCGAGGAGTTGTTCGGGGTCGCGGGGGAGCGCTGCCATGAAATCTAGGTTTGGGGTCTGCCAGCTGCCCTCCGCGGAGCACCCGCCGGAGTAGAAGCTCCCGCAAGGGGCGGAGACCTTCTCTACTGCTGTGTCCAGTGGTTGAGGGTTCGCCGGCTTCAGGATCCACGTCCGGCCGATCAATTGAGAGTGCATCGTCCACTGGTCTGTCCAATTGGCGGGACGCCAGGTCTGGATCAGGTTCTCGTCGATAGAGATCGACGAGTCATCCTCCCCCATAGTCACGCTCAGCCAGTGCGCGTGTATCTCGGTGTATAGGAAGTAACCGGCAGGGATTACCGGGTCCGACGCGGCCACGGAGGCGGCCTGGTCCAACAACGTCACCGCTTCTGCGTCTGCGCTGTTTCGAACCGTGGCCGGCACTGCGATCATGATCCCGGCCATCAGTACCGCTACTGCGGCAGCTACCAGCCCGATCCGCCACCCAGAGCTCACGTGCCGAGGTGATGGTCGAGATCTAAGGACTGTGCTCGGCGCGTCCGCCAGACTCTCGGGACACGACTGGGTTTGTGCGCTGGCAAGCGCGATCAGTTGCGTCCGAGCAGTTATTAGTGTTGCTGCATCGATGTTCGCGTCGGCACGGTGATGCTGCGGCACATCCGAGCCGGCGTGCTCGGCGTTGTAGACCGCGTCCTCGACCAGCTGCCGCACATGCGCGTTGTCCAGGCGG
>JBBSUU010000286.1:0-4708 GCA_038234115.1 Mycobacteriales bacterium | reverse complement strand
GATAGCCATGCTCAGACTCCACTATTTGCAAGGTCGGCGGCCTTGTCGGCCGCGTCGTCCATCGTCTCGACAAGGGTTACCAGCGGGTGCGCTGCTGCTTGCAGGATTGCGCGTCCCTCCACCACGTTGTTGCCGTCCAACCGGACGACCAGCGGCTTGGTGGCCGCGTCACCCAGAATGCCCAGCGCGGCAACGATTCCGTTGGCGACTGCGTCACAAGCGGTGATGCCGCCGAACACGTTGACGAACACGCTCCTGACATCCGGGTCACCGAGGATGATCTCCAGACCGTTGGCCATCACCTCGGCGCTGGCCCCGCCGCCGATGTCCAGGAAGTTGGCCGGTTTGACACCGCCGTGCTTTTCACCGGCGTAGGCAACAACGTCCAGCGTGGACATGACGAGTCCGGCGCCGTTTCCGATGATGCCAACCTGGCCATCAAGCTTGACGTAGTTCAGACCCTTGGCCTTGGCAGCAGCCTCAAGCGGGTTCTGGGCTTCGACATCAGCGAATTCTTCATGCTGGGGGTGCCGGAAGCCGGCGTTTTCGTCCAGCGAGACCTTGCCGTCCAGGGCGATGACCTTGCCCTCGGGCGTCTTGACCAACGGATTGACCTCTACCAGGGTTGCATCCTCGTTGACGAAGACATCCCACAGCTCGATCAGGATATCGATGATCTGCTCGCGAACTTCTTCCGGGAAACGGCCCGCGATGGCGATTTCGGTGGCCTTCTCGCGGTCCACCCCCTTGATGGCATCTACCGGTATTTTGGCCAGCGCTTCCGGGCGTTCTACTGCCAGTACCTCGATCTCCACGCCGCCGTCCTTGCTGGCCATGGCCAGAAAAGTGCGGTTGGAACGGTCGAGCAGGAAAGATACGTAGTACTCCTCGGCGATGTCTGCCGCTTCGGTGATGAGGATCTTTTTGGTGATGTGGCCCTTGATATCCAGCCCGAGGATCTTTTCGGCGTTGGCGGTGGCGGCGGCGACATCCGGTGAGTACTTCACCCCGCCGGCCTTTCCGCGGCCGCCCATCTTCACCTGGGACTTCACCATCACGGCGCCACCGAGTTCGGTGGCCGCAGCCGTTGCGGCCTCGACGGTCGTGGCGACAATGCCCTTGGTCACCGGTACGCCATGTTGTGCGAAGAGTTCCTTCGCTTGGTACTCGTATAGATCCACGTGTGCTCCCGACGCGTAGTCGTTTCCTCAACGGAATTTCCTGGGTACAAAGCTGTGATCCGGACCGCGGCGCTGCGGAGAACAGGTGCGCGTCGTGGACCTAGAGAAGTACCCTAACCAGCCTCGTAGTACTGCCGCACCTCGGGAAGGCCTAGATCGTCGTGAGGTCTCTCACCCTGCTGATGGGTTCGGACCTGCAGCACCTTGGCATCAGGCAACCGACCTCTACTTTTTCTTGCCTCTGTTCTGTCTGACTGTGACGGTGCGGGCCACGGTGTCGCCGGCCGCGTTCGATTTTGCAAAAGCCTTGCTGCCGTTGATCTTTGACGCCGTGACATGATTGCCTGTCGACGGACCGGCGGCGACTGGTGCTGCCGCCGAAGCCGGCGCCCAGGTTTGCGGTCCGATCAGTTTCCAGGCCACGAACCCACCGATGAGGACCGCGACGACTAGCACGATATTGAGCCAGAAACCCGTGAGCAGCGTAAATCCGGCCTGGTCGCGGACCGCACCGGTGAGTACGAGCCGCGGCAGCAAAATCACGGCAGAAGTGAGGAACAGAACCAGGGCAATATCTTGCCGTGGCTGCCGGACCGCGATCCAGAACGCGACGATTACCACAATTGCGGTCAGCCAGATCCCCCAGAAGTCCGTGCGGTCGGCGCCGGCATACAGTCCCGCTGATGAGCCCTGGTTGCTGGTCCACGCCTGGGAACCGATTCCGATCAGGACGAGGACACTGAGGGCGCCGGCGATTATCTGAGCCCAGGGAGCGCGATCGGCGAGTTCGATTTCCGGGATGTCCTCCGTGGATGCATCCCTGACCCGCCCGGTGACCAGCGATGCCATCACACCGGCGGCAATTGCCATCACAGTGGCTGCCACCCCCACCCACAGGCCGGCCCGGTAGGTGGTGTCGGCCTGGAATACAACCCCGGCGACGAGTTCGGGGCTGCGCGCATGGTTCACGTATTCCAGCGCAAAGAGAAATGCCGCAACGGTCGGCGCCCAGGACAGCGTCAGCGCGGTTCGGCCCCAGGCACAGGTGCGCGGAATCAGCGTCAGGACTGACGCGGCGAAGAGCACCACAGCAGCAAAGACGAAGATGCTGCCGGCTGCGGCGAATCCCGCGGTCAGATCCTGATCCAACGGCTGAGCCGTCGGCGCCGAACCCTGCGACAGGTAGGACCGGAAGACAAAACTGGCCTGCGGCAACACAAACGCGACCATCGAAAGCACAGCTGAAAGCAGGGCTGTCAGCCCGAGGATCACATTCGACCGTTTCAGTGATCCCGAGTCCAGCACTATGTCGTCACCGAAATCAGAAGCGGCATCGGGAGGCAAATTTTCCGAATCGATGTGACTGACTTCTCGGCGGAGCAGCCCGGCCACCATCAGCAATGCCGCAGCGACCAGCGCCAGCCAGGCGAGCGGGCTGGGAGTGGCCGCACTGTTACCGATGCTGCCGATGAGCACCACCAATGAAGGGCCGGCGGCTCCTATGCCCAGACCCAGAAGCAATCCACGAGCAACGCCGGCGTCCAAAGCAGATGAAAAAAGTACGACCATCGCCACCAACAAGCCGGCCACCGCCGCGGTGATGGTCCCCCAAAGCCCGATGTCGTTGAAACCCGGCCGGATCACCGGCAATGGGTCGGCATATAACTCACCCAGATTTGCCGCCAGATAGCCTGCGGCCGCGACGATGCCCACCACCGAAGAAGGCGACGATTTCATCAATCGTGGACGTCCGACGAAGCTTTCCGGTGAGCCCAGGGCGTCAGCATCCAATTCGAGCCGACCGGCATTCCACCCGGCCACCGGCTCCAGGGAGTCTGCAATAACACTGCCGGCCAGCGCGGCCCCAGCCAGCATCAACACATCGGCCAGGATCAACATCCAGGCCGCCCACCCGGTCTGCAACGGATTTGCACTGAGAGTTTGGATACCGAACAGTTCCGGCCGCAGGGTCTCACCCGGGTCGATGACGACACCGAGATCGGCGATCAGCCGCACCAGTCCGAACACGCCGACGCCGGCAACGGCCGCCACCGCAATGCCGCGACGAGCCAGCGCGAGCAACGCGACCACCACGACCGGCAGGGCCGCAACCCAAGCACTGTGAACGGGCGGACTGGTCGAACTGCTGTCGTGGGCGGTCACGACTCCGAGCAGCGGTGCGACCACGAGGAGCACCGCAGCCAGCAGCAATGCCGGTATCGCTGCACTCATCGGGGTGACGGTGCCACCCCTACCTGCGGCGCCGGCCTGCTCGCTCGTGATGCTCACGCTGGTGGGTCCTCAATTCTGTGCTGACGGTTATCACCGTGACGATTTTCACCTCGCCGCTCGGACGAAGTTCGTGCGACTCCGACGGTAGCAAGGAGGGGCATCACTCGGGGCTGATCACCGTCGGCCCGACGGAGGGCGCCAGAAGCCCACGGTCAACTCATTTAAGGTGGAGTAGAAGTACCCGTCGCCCATTTTTCGTTGAATCAACCTGGAGCCAAAGCTTGTGATCAGCGTGTTCGCCTACGGGGTGATGATTCTGGGCCTGGCATTGGCCGCCTGGGCCGGATATGAGAGTTATCGCCGACGACCGGCGTCGGGCCAGTCCATCATTGCAGCGGGCGTGCTGGAATTGATTCTTTTGATCCAGTCGGTGACGGCAGTGGCGAAAGTGATCGGCGGCGCCCACGTCGCCGAACCGGTGACTTTCTTTGCCTACCTCACCGGCGTACTTCTGCCGTTGCCGCTGGGTATCTATCTGGCACGGATCGAGCGCACCAGATGGGGCAGTCTCAGTTTGTGCTTCACTGCGGTGGTGGTCGCCGTGATGATGCTGCGGCTGCTTCAAATCTGGCGGATGGGAAATGTGAATGCTTGAAAAACCGGCGCCCGATGGTCCGTCGCCCGAGGGACCTGTCGACCATTTCGAGCCGGCGTCCAGTACTGGGCCGGAGTCCAGTACTGGACCGCGACGAATTCTGATCGCTCTCTACGCGGTGTTCGCCGTGGCAGCAACTGCCCGGGCCACCGTCCAGTTGTTCACCAAATTCGACGAGGCGCCGTTGGCCTACGGCTTGTCGATGCTCTCCGGGATCATCTATATCGCAGCTACTGTCGGTCTGATCTCCCGGCGCGGGTTCGCCAG
The DNA here is from genome assembly GCA_038234115.1 of Mycobacteriales bacterium. Lineage (GTDB taxonomy): Bacteria > Actinomycetota > Actinomycetes > Mycobacteriales > Nakamurellaceae > Nakamurella. The sequence goes on along the minus strand of JBBSUU010000286.1, from coordinate 373 downwards.
GCCGCTCGCGTTGACCGCGTGCAGCGTCGAGTTGTTGGGGGTGCTGATAGTGGGCACCCTGTCGGTCCTGGATTCGCAGGCCTTCCCGGATGACACCGTGTGGTCGCGATTCGGTAGCGGCTACGGATACGTGCCGTTGATCCTGCCGATTCTGGGCCTGTGGTTTCTGTCCAAGCAACGGCGGTTACCACCGCGGGCCAGGTGACCCCGTGGCTCGAATTTCGGCTCTGCGCCTGCTCGGTGTCGACGTCTCGCTCTCCCCGGCCCGGGTTTCCTCACCGGTTAGCACTTTCCCGGGGCTGCAATGCGAGGAAACAGACACAAGGCGAGGAAACACTGATGCTCACAAGTGTTGCGGCCACTTTCGATACGG
>JBBSUU010000285.1:0-4712 GCA_038234115.1 Mycobacteriales bacterium | reverse complement strand
GTCGTTGACTCCGTCGCCGAGGAATGCGACACCACCGCCGCCGCGCCGTTGGACGCTGACGATCCTCGCCTTGTCCTGGGGGCTGACCCGGGCGAACACGGTGGTCACCGGGATGGCGGCGGCAAGCGCGTCATCGTCCATGGTCGCCAGCTGTACGCCGGTGAGTACGGCGCCATCGGTGAGCCCGAGATCGTGACAGACCTTGACGGCAACCGCGGGGTTGTCGCCGGTGATCACCTTCACCGCGATCCCGATGGTGGCCAGGCGGCGTAGCGCGGCGGCGGCGTCGGCCTTGGGCGGGTCGAGGAAAACCAGGTAACCGACCAGCTTCAGGTCATGTTCGTCGGCAGCTATCGGCGCCCTTGAATCTTCGACCTGCCGGGTCGCGACAGCGATGACGCGGTTCCCGGCGTCGAACTCGGTGGCCAAAGCAGCGCGGGCTTGGGCCGACACGTCGACGCAGCGGTCCAATACCGTCTCTGGTGCGCCCTTTGTGACCAGCGTCAGATTGCCGTCACGGTCGCGGACCAGCACTGACACCATGTTGCGTTCGTGATCGAAAGGTAGCAGCCCGAGCCGGGTGTAGGCGGCCAGCGCGGTCTGTTCGGCGGCTGCGGGGGCGGACGTACTGAGCGCGCGGTCCAGCGGGTTGCCGCCAACCGCTTGCCCGTCCTGGAGGGTGCTCTCGGTGCACAGCAACGCCCAGCGCAGCACCCCAGCGTCGTCGTTTTCAGTAGTGGCCGGCACGGCGCGGGTGTACTCGACGCGACCCGCGGTCAGGGTCCCGGTCTTATCGGTGAACAGGACGTCAATATTGCCGAGGTCCTCGATACAAACCAGTCGTTTGACCAGCACCTTGCGCCGGCTCATCCGGCGGGATCCAGCGGCCAGACTGCTGGACACCACCGCCGGGAGCAACTGCGGAGTGATGCCGACGGCGATGGCCAGCGAGAACAGCAACGCATCCATGATCGGCTTGTGCAGGATGACGTTGATGACGAAGATCGACGTGGTCAGTGAGCCCGCCACGTAGACCAGCAACATCGAGAAGCGGCGCAGACCCCGTTGGAACTCGGTCTCGAGTTGATGCCCGCTCAACCCGGCGGCAATTTTACCGAACTCGGTCCGCCCGCCGGTCGCAACCACAACTGCGCGACCGCTGCCGGCATTGACGACCGTGCCCATCAGGGCGCAACCGGTCAGATCGGCCAGCGCCGTTCCGGGCGCGACGACGGAAGTATTTTTGTCCACTGGCAACGACTCCCCAGTGAGTACCGACTCATCGCAGGCAAGCCCGGTCACCTCCAGCAACCGGACATCAGCCGGGACAATATCTCCCAGATGCAGTTCGATGATGTCTCCCGGTACCAGTTCGGTGACATCGACTGCGGCCGCGCGGCCGTCGCGGACAACGGTGCTCTGGTGCCGGATCTGGTCATGCAGGGCCTCGGCCGCCTTCTCCGCGCGATACTCGTTGACAAACCCGAGACCGACCGAGAGTGCGACGATCACGCCGATGATGAGCGCGTCGCTGCGCTGGCCGACAAAGTAGGACGCTGTGGCCGCCGTGAGCAAAAGTACGAGCAGCGGCGAGCGCAGTTGGTGCCATAGCACCGGGAACAACCGGGCCTTGTGCGAGGACACCGAGTTGGGGCCGAACTGCTGCTGTAACCGCAGCACGTCCCGGCCCGCCAACCCGGTGGCAGCGGTGCTCCCGAGACTGACCAGCACTTGCGAAGCCTCAGTGGCCGCAGCCGCTGTGACAACACCGACCGCGCCCATCTCCGAACCGGGCTGATGCTCGGTGGGCGGCGAGGGAACGCGGTTCGTAATCTGAGGGTGGACCATGAAGAACGGCCGATCTGGGCTCAATAGTGGTCAACGGGGGCCGAGCCGGTGAAATTGTCAGCCTGCGAAATGCCCCATTTACAAAGATTTACTGGCTCTGCGGTCCTGTCAGACCCCAACTTTCCTGCCCAGGATCGATTTTAGCGGGACCTTCTTGGTGTACGAGATGGAACCGTATTGGAAGAGGCTCACCGCGAGTCGCAGCATGGCTGCTGCGCAGACGAACAGGATGGCGATGACAGCGATGGCCTCAGCAACACCAAGCGTCCCCAGTCCATTGCGCAGGAGGCCGGTGGTGGGGGCGGTGAACGGAAAATAGGTGAAGATCTGCACGATGAGCGAATGCGGATCCGAGACGACCAGACCGGCGACATAAAACGGCACGAAAATCAGGGCCATGATCACGCCAATGAAACTGCCGGCCTCTTTGGCCGTGGGCATTGCTGCCCCCACCGCCACCAAAGCGGTGGTGAACAAGGAGAAACCGCCGAGCAGGATCAAGAGCCCCATAGTCATGCGCATCGGATCAACGACAAGATGCGACAAATCCAAATAAGGCAGATTCAGCGCGTCCCGGAAAAATAAGTACCCGATGACCACCGGTACGGAGAAAACAATGGCCTGCACCAAGCCAATGATGAACAAAGTGATGACCTTGCCTGCAATGAGGGTGGTTGGTTTCAAAGTCGTGAGAATCATTTCCGTGACGCGGTTTTCTTTTTCTTCCAGCGTCGAGTTCACCATCTGCCCTGCCAACAGCAGCATCAGTCCGTAGAAAATCAGTAGGAACATCAACGGCGGGACGGCAGTGTTGAGGCCGCCGCCCTCGGTGGCACCTTCAAAGGTTCTGACGTTTATCGTGGCCGGATGTTGTGCTATTTGGGCCAGCTGGGCCGAACCAATCTTCTGTTGTACGGATTGGTTCAGCATTTCTTGTGCAACGGCGGGATATTTGCCATTCTCAAAAATCCCTCGATCCGCCGCGTACACCTGCACGATGTCCGTAACTGGATCCGCGGGAAACTCGAAGTAGGCCTCCGTCGTGCCGTCCTTGACGCCCTCGATGCCCTGGCTGGGGCTGAGCGCCAGAAGGGCGTCGAACCTGGATGCAATCTGGTCGGAGATGAGCCCGGAGTCATCGGTGTAGGCGATGCTGAAATGGGCACTCTTCTGTGCATCGGCGGTGCTGCTGGTGGTCGAGTTGCTCACCGAAATCAGAGCGAAAATGACCGCTATGGCGGCCGGAAAAGCCAGGGTTCCGATCCAAAACCGTTTCTTCCCAATAGTTCGGAAGAACTCAAAGGAGATTACGGTGCCCAGATTATGCTGTGCCATGGCCTCAGACCCCCGCCATCTCGCGTTGGTAGGCAACATTCTGGTCCCCGTAGACCTTGACGAAAATATCGTCGAGCGAGACCTTCGTGACGACGAAACCCCGTACCGTAACACCGGAGTCGAGCAACTCACGCAGAATGACAGCTTCATCTACTTCCCCGGTGAGCGCCAGCTCCGCATGATTATTTTCCACCAGCGCCAACGAATAGTGTGGCGACATCGGAATCCGGCCCGAGTATTTGAGCTGAACAATCCTTCCCCCATAACGATTCTGCACCTCGTCAATGGTGCCGTAGGCCTCGGCTGTTCCGTTCTTCAGCAGCAGGACGCGATCGCAAAGCCGTTCCACTTCTTCCATCTGGTGGGTGATCATGACGACGGTCGCGCCGGCCCGTTTCTGGTCGGCGATGATGTCCATCAGCAACCGTCGGTTGACCGGGTCAAAGCCCTTCGTGGGTTCGTCCAGAATCAGCAGTTCCGGGTCGTTCATGATTGTTACCCCGAGTTGGATTTTTTGCTGCTGACCGCCCGAGAGCTTGTCCAACTGCGACTTGGCCTTATCCGCCAACGCCACGCGTTCCAAGTAATCAAGGGACCAGGTCTTGGCCAGGCGGCGATCCATCCCCTTGAGCCGGCCGAAATACGTCATGATCTCGATGACCGGTTCCTTCTTGTACAGGCCTCTTTCCTCGGGTAGGTAGCCCAGCCGGCTGCCATTTTCCGGACTGAACGGCCTGCCATTGATGTGTAATACGCCGGCCGTAGGCCGATAGATGCCCAACAGCGCGCGAACCGTCGTCGTCTTTCCGGAACCGTTGCTACCCAGGAAACCGAATGTCTCGCCACGCCGGACGTCGAAGGATAAATCTCTGATAACCGTGTTGTCCCCGAAGTCCATCCTGAACCTGTCGATGTGCACGAGCGCTTCGTCCATGGTCATCCCATCTGAACATTCACCGCGCCAAGGTCAATGAAGGTTGCTTATCACCATGAGTATCGCAACGTGGGACACACGACAGCAGAGGCTAAGGTCCCGAACACGGTGTGCTGCCGCTGGCGTCAGCGAATCTTCGCGAGGGCCATTCAAGCACTTGCAGATGCGGGCCATCAGTACATCCGGACGTGCGGCATGCGCGACTCCGCGCACAGGTCCTCATTGGATTGGGCAATCGGCACCGCTATGCCTCCCCCAGGAACAAATGTGGTGATGGCCGTGCGCATCTTCGCGGACAATGATGGCATGACAAACCGTTTCACCGGTCGGGTTCTGACCCTCGAATGACCAGACCTTGCAGGCAGCCGTTTCAAGTCGTTGCTGGGACATTCGGCGCAGGAGGCGCAAATATCGTTGTCCTGGCCTGCCGGTGGGCAGGCACCACCCAAATGACCGCGCCGTGAACAACCGACTTCGCACTGGCTTGGGCCCGCAGCGATGGCGATTGCGGCCACTCACGGGTCATAGTGATCGGCGTTTCGGTGCGTAAGGCAGCGGCCGTGGCTGCGCCGGCAGTGTTTGTCCTGTTGTGGAG
>JBBSUU010000284.1:0-4721 GCA_038234115.1 Mycobacteriales bacterium | reverse complement strand
GGCCAACTCCCGCCCGGCCAACTCCCGCCCGGCCAACTCCCGCCCGGCCAACTCCCGCCCGGCCAACTCCCGCCCGGCCAACTCCCGCCCGGCGATCGCCACCCAGGTCCCGCAACCGGCGGGTGGGGTCATTGGGCGTTCGCATGGCTCTACGGTAGGAACCCCGGAACCATTCCACTATCGAAATTTCGCTGCTGTGGATGGAAAAGCGCTTGTGGACAACTGGCCCGTGTTCGAGGGGTTTCAGGATCAGCTGGGTTGGAGCGTGGTGGTGCTCAGAACACCGGCCAGTGCGTCGAGGGCTCCTGGCACCAGGGAATAGTAAGCCCACACGCCCCGTTTGTCTCGACTGAGCAAACCTGCGTCAACGAGGATTTTCAAGTGATGACTGATGGTGGGTTGGCTCAGCCCAATGGGATCGGTGAGGTCGCAAACGCAGGCCTCACCACCTTCGTGCGCAGCCACCAGCGACAACAGCCGAAGCCTGGTGGGATCTGCGATGGCTTTGACGATCCGGGCCAATTCTGCTGCGTCCTGGGCGCCCAGCGGCTCCCTGGCCAAGGGCGCGCAACCGGCGATGATGGCTGCCGGCCGGCGTACTCGCGCAGTCTTCATGCACCCAGTATGCATGGCTCGACCGGCGAGTATTCACAACCATCAATACCACCGGCGGTCGAGGTCGCCAACCTCGGATGCCGGGCTGTGCCGGGGCCTCGGGGGGCTCGGATCGACTAAGCTGGAAAACGGTGCGCCGGGAAGTCTGGTCGGCAACTTTATTGTTGACCCATCCTCACACCCGGGAGTCATTTGATGCCACCGATCGGATCCGAGCCGCCGAAGGCCAAAGAGCCGTCCATTCCATCACTTTTATTCAGCCGCGGCACTTGGCCGGAGGCGGAAAGAATCGCGCAGATCCTGCGCCGCGAGACCGTAGGTGGAGCACTCCTGCTGATCGCCACCATCATCGCCTTGGTCTGGGCAAATACTGGATGGTCGGACGCTTACGCCGCACTTCGTGATACCCGGATCGGTCCGGCTGCACTCCACCTGGACCTGACCATCGGCCAATGGGCTGCGGACGGTCTGCTGGCCATTTTCTTCTTCGTCGCCGGCCTGGAACTCAAGAGAGAGTTCGTCGCCGGGGACCTGCGCGATCCACGACGCGCCGCCATTCCCATTGCGGCCGCCTTCGGCGGCGTTGCCGTTCCTGCGTTGCTGTACGTCCTGGTCAATCTGGGGCGACCTGATGCCCTGCAGGGTTGGGCGATCCCGACCGCAACCGACATCGCCTTCGCGCTGGCTGTTCTGGCGGTCATCAGCACTCATCTGCCCACTGGCCTTCGCACCTTTCTGTTGACATTGGCAGTGGTGGACGACCTGATTGCCATCACGATCATCGCGCTCTTTTACACCAGCACGCTGTCGATCGGTCCGTTGCTTTTGGCGATCATTCCATTGGCACTATTTGCTGTCCTGGTCCAGAAAAGGGTGCGTTCCTGGTACCTGCTGGTCCCGCTGGCAGTCACGACGTGGGCTTTGGTGCACGCTTCGGGAATCCACGCGACCGTCGCCGGTGTGCTGCTCGGATTCATGGTGCCGGTGATCCGGGCCAGGAAGAATGGTGGTCCCGAGGCCGGGCCCGGCCTGGCCGAGCACTTCGAACATCGCCTTCGGCCGCTCTCGTCCGGGTTTGCGGTTCCGGTATTTGCATTCTTTTCAGCCGGTGTAACCGTGGGCGGGTTGAGCGGTCTTGGTGAATCCCTGAGTGACTCCGTAACGATCGGAATCATTCTCGCGCTGGTGGCGGGCAAGACGATCGGGATCTTCAGCGCTACTTTCCTGGTATCGAAATTTACCAAGGCGAATCTGGACGATGACCTTTCCTGGTCAGATGTGCTTGGCCTGTCCATGTTGGCCGGAGTTGGATTCACGGTGTCTTTGTTGATCGGTGAACTTGCTTTCGGGGTCAACAGCGAAAGTGACGAGCATGTCAAAGTGGGCGTGCTCATCGGGTCGTTGGCAGCTGCCGTATTGGCCAGCATCGTGCTCGGACGGCGGAACAAGACCTATCGACGGATCCGCGAGATCGAAGAGCGCGATGACAATCACGACGGTATCCCGGACATCTATGAGCACCGGAAAGCCCCGGAGTCCTGAGCCTGCGATAGATCATTGCCACCATCGATTGCGATCGATAGAGTCACCGGGAGACATAGATACATGTCGATATCAGGAGTGATGCCAGTGGCCCACGAAAACAACGATTCCGACCTGCCGGTGGTCGTGATCGGGGCCGGCCCGGCCGGCCTGGCAGCTGCCGCCCAGCTGATGGAACGCGGCCTGCAACCATTGGTGGTTGAAGCCGGTGATCAGGCCGGTGCCGCGGTATCGCAATGGCGGCACATTCGACTGTTTTCCCCGTGGTCAGAATTGGTGGATCTGGCCGCCGGCCGGCTTTTGGCCCAGCAGGGTTGGCGTCGGCCGGATCCGGCCGGCTATCCCACGGGGGCGGAGTGGACACATCACTACCTGGAACCTTTGGCGCTGGCCCTGGGCCAGGCGGTGCGGTTCGATTCCCGAGTCATCGGGGTGTCTCGGCAGGGGCGAGACCTGGTTGTCGACGCAGGTCGCGATTCCGAACCACTGACACTCCAGATCCAGACCACTACCGGCGTCGAACGAGTTTTGGCACGTGCTGTGATTGATGCATCCGGAACCTGGGGATCGCCCAACCCCCTGGGCTCTGATGGACTGCCTGCGATCGGTGAGGCCGCCGTCAGACACCAAATCTCCTACCGAATACCGGATTTAAACAACCTCGAAGTGCGTAATCGCTACGCCAACAAGAAAATTGCCGTCGCGGGCAGTGGCCACTCCGCACTCACCGCGATTGTTGCCCTGGCCGCTTTGGCGCTGGAGTTCCCCGACACCGAAATCTACTGGCTGCGTCGGCGTGGTGGCATTGGCAGCATCTTCGGCGGCGGTGCAGGCGACCAATTACCGGCCCGCGGTGACCTGGGTCGCACGGCGAAAATAGCCGCCGCGGCCGGCCACATCCGCAGTCTGACCGGCTTCAGAACCGGCGCGGTGTTTCCGGTGGCCGGTGGTCAGCTTGTGCTGGAGTCCCTGGCCGGCGATCGATCAGAGCCGGTCGACGAAATCATCGTGCTCACAGGATTCCGTCCTGATTTGTCCTTCCTCTCCGAAATCCGACTGGACTTGGACCCGGTTCTGCAGGCTCCCCGCCATCTGGCGCCGCTGGTCGACCCCAACCTGCACTCCTGCGGAACGGTCTATCCGCACGGGTTCAAGGAGCTGACCCACCCGGAACCGAACGTCTATCTAGTCGGCATGAAGTCCTCCGGTCGCGCCACGTCCTACCTGTCCCTGACCGGTTACGAACAAGTCAGATCTGTGGTCGCAGCCATCGCCGGCGATCCAGAATCGGCAGAGCGAGTCGAATTGGTGCTACCGGAGACCGGTGTCTGCGGCGGTGCCGGATTCTTCGACGAGCCGGCCGGACCCGACGACTCAAGTCACCCCAACGGCAGCGGGTGCTGTGACACGTCCCAGATGACACTCGCCCGGTGAAACTTCCTTGGTGACACTCCCTTGGTAAAACCCGCCGGTGACACTCCCGGATTGGCATCGCTCCCGACGACAGCGCCGGACACTCTCACCCGCGCCGGGCTTCGTCGGGTCCTGATCATCCTGTGTCTGACCCAGGTCACCAGTTGGGGTGTCCTGTACTACGCATTCCCGGTTCTGGCCGCAAACATCACCGCCGACACGGGATGGTCGACAACATCCATCACGGCTGCGTTTTCGCTCAGCCTGATCGTTGGCGCACTGGTCGGGATTCCGGTCGGGAAGCGATTGGACCGCTTCGGTCCACGGCTAATCATGACCGCAGGGTCAGCGGTTGCCTGTATTGCCATCATCGGAATCGGGCTGGCACCAACACTTTCCCTGTTCTATCTTGCCTGGACCCTGGCCGGTATCAGCATGGCCGCAGTCTTCTATCAACCCGCCTTCGCCGCTCTCACCAGATGGTGGGGACCTCGTCGGGTGACAGCGTTGACCGCAGTGACGCTGGCCGGCGGGCTCGCCAGCACCATCTTTGCGCCCACGACCGCATGGATAAATTCAGCGTTGGACTGGCGGCATACCTACATTGTGCTCGCCGCCGCGCTCGGTCTGATCACTATTCCGGCGCACTGGTTCGGACTCCGCGGACACTGGCCCACGCCGATGGGTGCAGTGAGTCACGACCATGTTCGGGCGCCACGAGAGATACTGCGGTCTCAGGCATTCTTCGTGCTGGCGGCCGCGATGAGTTTGTCGGCCTTCGCCCTCTTCGCCGCGATGATCAACATCGTTGCCCTGATGCTGGATCGTGGCTACACACCGAAGATCGCTGCCCTCACGCTGGGCATCGGCGGCATCGGACAGGTCGCCGGTCGGCTGGGCTACAAAAGACTCTGCGACCTACTCTCGGTGCGGACCAGGCTGGCCGTGATCTTCGGGTTCGGCGCCGCCGCTGTGGCACTCCAGTCCGGTGTTGCCGGACCGGCCTGGATTCTGATCGGACTGTCCGTAATAGCTGGCGCAGCAAGAGGAATCACGACGCTGTTGCAGGCGACTGCCATCACCGATCGCTGGGGCGCCGTGCACTACGGCCAGCTATCCGCCGCTCTCGGGGCTCCGGTGATGATTGCAAT
>JBBSUU010000283.1:0-4735 GCA_038234115.1 Mycobacteriales bacterium | reverse complement strand
GCAGCTGATTCCGTAGTAGGACCTGGCCTCACGTCGGCCGTTCGCCTGACCGGGCCGGCGTCCAGGTCGGTCACCGCCACACCAGCCGGCAGGTCTGCGGTTGCCACGTCCGGACCAGCCGGCAGGTCTGCGGTTGCCACATCCGGACCAGCCGGCAGGTCTGCGGTTGCCACATCCGGACCAGCCGGCAGGTCGCCCGCCGCCGGGACATCTTCGGGCAAGTCCCTCGGCGCCACCGAACCGCCCGCCCCTGTGGGACCGGTGGTTCTGGCCGCCATCGCGGCCAACCGTAGCCGCAACGCGTCCACGGCGGCCCGCCGTTCTGGTATCGAGCCGAACTGGACAGCATCCGATGGCGGGACCGGCAGTTGTGACCTTGGGGCAGACATCGTCTTCTCCGTTCGAGTCTGGGGGGCGAGCCGGCAGATTTCCCGCGGCCCATGGCCTTGACGACAACGTCCGGCCGCCCCGCCGCGAAGCGATGGGACGACCGGACGAGAAACCGACCAGCAGAAAGCGGAGGATCAGAAGTCAACCGGCGCTGCGACCGGCTCATCGATGTCGATGCGCGCTCCGACTCCGAGTTTCTCCTTGATTCGCTTTTCGATTTCATTGGCGATATCCGGGTTGTCGGACAGGTGCTTGCGCACGTTCTCCTTACCCTGACCGAGCTGCTCACCGTCGTAGGTGTACCAAGCTCCGGCCTTGCGGACGATTGCCTGCTCAACGCCGACGTCGATCAGCGAGCCCTCGCGGGAGATCCCATGCCCGTAGAGGATGTCGAATTCGGCCTGCTTGAACGGCGGCGCGACCTTGTTCTTCACAACCTTGACCCGTGTCCGGTTACCGACCACTTCGGTACCGTCCTTCAGGGCCTCGATACGGCGGATGTCCAGTCGAACAGAGGCGTAGAACTTGAGTGCCTTACCACCGGTGGTGGTCTCCGGCGAGCCGAACATGACACCGATCTTCTCCCGCAGTTGGTTGATGAAGATCATCGTGGTGTTGGTATTGCTCAGTGCGCCGGTGATCTTGCGCAGGGCCTGCGACATCAGACGAGCTTGGAGACCGACGTGACTGTCACCCATTTCGCCTTCGATGTCCGCGCGGGGCACCAGGGCAGCCACCGAGTCGATGACCACCAGATCGATCGCACCGGAACGGATCAACATGTCGGCGATCTCCAGCGCCTGCTCACCGGTGTCGGGCTGGGACACCAGCAGTGCGTCGGTGTCCACTCCGAGCGCCTTGGCATAGTCCGGATCCAGCGCGTGCTCGGCATCAATGAAAGCCGCGATACCGCCGGCCGCCTGAACGCTGGCCACCGCATGCAAGGTAACCGTTGTCTTTCCGGAAGATTCCGGCCCGTAGATCTCGATGACCCGGCCGCGCGGCAGACCGCCAATTCCCAGGGCCACATCCAGCGCGATCGAGCCGGTCGGGATGACCTCTATAGGGGTCCGGGTCTCGTCGCCGAGTCGCATCACCGAGCCCTTGCCGAACTGCTTCTCGATCTGGGCCAGTGCAATTCCCAGAGCCTTTTCGCGATCAGGTGCTGCCGCCATGGCCTACCCGTACCTTTCCATCATTGTGTCGGCGGGAGGTCCCTGCCGGGCTGTGTTCGTGTTATGTCGCAAGACTAGGAGTGGGCACCGACAGTCGCCTTCGAGCAACGACGGATTGTGGATACTTGACCTCTTGTGGACAACTGTAGACGTACAGGTGTTCGAGCGGTCAAGGTTGGTGCGGCGTGTCGCAGAATTCACCCGCTCAGCACCTGCTTGCCTGCCGGACAACAATTCGGACAGTGGCGCAAATCAGCAGTCAGTCCGGTAATCCCCACCGCAAGTTGTCCGGAATCTCGAAATCGTCACACACCGCAAACCACACGTCACGGGCATCAAAGCCGGATCGCAGAGCTTGATTGGCGGTCAGCCCACTCAAGGCGCCAAACACGTGGTCCTGGGCTATCGAGGGTGCGCGCTGCGGACCGAAGTGGGTCTCCATCAGTAGCCGGAATTCAGTCATACGCACGACAACGAGCCTACCGGCCCACACCGACACGGTCCGGTGCAGAAAGCCGACTAGTGCCTGCGACACTTGCCGGGTGGATATCACCGACATGAATTCGCCGCTGGTCAAGATCCTTTTTATCCTGATGATGTTGACCGTACTGCTGCTGCTGATCCGCTCCTGGCGCAACCAGAACCGGAAGTAGCACCCCCGCGAAGGCGCCGCCAACACTCAGGGGCCAGCCAGCTCCCGCATGCCCATGGCCAGACCCCGCAGCTGGTCGGTCTGATCCTGAAGTTCAATACTGTTGCTGCGCAATGCGTTTGCCGCCACCACGATCTCACTGGCGGCCGACACCAGATCACCGTAGGCGGTGACCCCCGAGGTGATCTCCGATGTCAGCTGACCGGCCATCTGCTGCAAACCCGCGCCCGCCTCCCGAGGCGTGGTCTTCATCGCCTCATAGATGCCGGTCAACTCGGCCGCCCGTCGACGCAGCGCGCGCTCGGCCCCGTCAGCTGCCACGATGATGTCCCGGCGCAATTCCTTGGCCACCTCGGAATCACGGTCCACCCCGGTCATCGCGGTCAACTGCCGCAGCCCATCGCTGTACCCACCGAGTTTGTTCATCTCCCCACGAATCTTCGAGCTAACGGGGGGGCGATGCGGCGGGGGCGGCGGCAGCTCGCGGAACACCTTGTTACGCAGCCGAATATCACGGGCCCCGCGGATCGCACCGTACAGACAGAGCAGGAGAACAGCCGCGTAGAGAATCGTCCGTCCCAGCGCAAAGCCTTCGAGTGCGGCAGCCGCCGGCCCGCCGAGGAATGTGGTGGCCAGTCCGGCCGCGGGGAAGGCCGCGCCTACCGACCACAGCGTCGTGCGTCGTTTGGCGGCCCGCACTCGGCGTTGCGCAGCCACTGCCGGATCTCGTCGCACCCGGAGCATGTCCCCTGCTGCGGAGGTCATCTGACCGACGACCTCATGTTTGCCCGCGGTGGCCGCTTTCGCCACCAGTGTTCGGACAATTGCTTTACGCATCGGGGCCAGACTCACTTCGGATCGAAACTCTCGGCAAACTACACCGACCTGGATAGGTCGACATCGGGACACTCTCCAAACTACAGACGGACCCGCCCCACCCCTGGATACACCAGAGGTCGGAGCGGGCCCGCCATCCCTACAACCGGCTGAATCGAGAACTCAACCTTGGCTGTTCGGCTGCTGCATGGGATTGGCCACCGGTGGTGTCTTGATTGTGGACGGAGCCGCGGCCGGCACGCCGGCGTCAATGGCTCGGGCCTGCTGACCGGCCAGTTCCGGGTGCAGCTGCATCCGAAGTTGCTCCAGACGCGAGCTGCCGGCCATATCCAGCGTGGACTTCTCCACTTCGAGCATCCGTCCCTGCACCGAGTTCTGCGAGAGCTCGGCCGAGCCGAGTGCATTGGCGTAGCGCCGTTCGATCTTGTCCCTGATCTCGGTCAAGTTGGGGGTATTGCCCGGCGCGGCCAACTCCGACATCGAATTGAGCGAGGCCGAAACCTGCTCCTGCATCTTTGCCTGTTCCAGCTGCGAGAGTAGTTTCGTGCGCTCGGCGAGCTTGGTCTGAAGCTGCATGGCGTTGTTCTCGACAGCCTTCTTGGCCTGCTCCGCACCCTGCAAGGCCTGATCGTGCATCTTCTTCAGGTCTTCCATCTGCCCTTCGGCCGCTACCAGCTGGGTGGCGAATGTCGTGGCGGTCTGCTCGTATTCGCCGGCCTTGACCACATCGCCCTTGGCGCGAGCCTCATCGGCCAGCACCAGAGCCTGGCGGGCCGAGGCCTGATAACGCTCCACCTCACCCATCTGGCGAGTCAGCTTCATCTCCAGCTGTCGCTGGTTGCCGATCACTGCAGCCGCCTGCTGGGACAGCGCCGCGTGCTGACGCTGGGCATCCTCGATCGCCTGCTGGATCTGCACCTTGGGATCGGCGTACTCGTCCACCTTCGAGGAGAACAACGCCATCAGGTACTTCCAAGCCTTCACAAACGGGTTAGCCATCGGTTGTGTTCCTCTCACGTTTCTTTCGTCTGTCGCCTGCTGGAACAGAAAGCGGAAGAACTAACACATTAGATAGCGCAAGCCCTCATGTCAGTTTCACCGCTGTTTGACCGCCATTGTCCACCGTCACTTCTCTGGCGGTCACACGGTGCCAGGTTCCATCGTGTCAGGTGATCTGGTCAGCTTCCACCATCAAGGGCCGGATCGGTGATAAATCGGGGATATCCCCCAGTCCCACCCCTGCTATGACCCGATCACAGTGGCTCGGAGTGGCCTTGGTAATGGTCGCCGGACCGTACGTGCACGGCGGGAAATCAGCGGCGCACAACAGTCACACTGCAAGACAGTCGTCCCACTGCAATACAGTAGGACAGCGGGCCACGTTCGAGTGGTCCGGCCTGATCGCACCTGAATCTGCCACATCTCAGGCCGGGACAGGGACAGTTACCGGAGTCAGCTGACCGGAAGGTAGGGGATGGGTCGCCACGCCGATGAGCAACGCCGACGGGGAGTAGCCGCCTGGCCGATCGTGACCGGTGTGTCCGTCGTGGTGATCGGCGGCCTGTTGATCGCCTACTTCATCTTCCTGAGCAAGGATGCGGCCAGCACCGATACCTCCTGCACCAGTTCCCGCACCGTCGAGGTGATTGCGGGTCTGGAGGCCGCACCCGTCGTCACCGAG
>JBBSUU010000282.1:0-4738 GCA_038234115.1 Mycobacteriales bacterium | reverse complement strand
GGGGGTTCGGCCCGAGTCCGGTATGACCGAGTTTGTCGGCCCAACCGGCATGGTAGAAGAAATGCGCTGCCGCGGTGGGGATGTCCACATCGCGGGACTCCTTGATCGGCTTGCCGTTGTCCAGGGTCTCCACGACGGCAAGTTCGCGGGCTCGCTCGGCGACGGCCCGGGCGATGCGGAACAAGTACTTTCCACGTTCGGTGCCCGACATCTTCGACCAGTACTTGTCGTAGCCGGTGCGGGCTGCTTTCACGGCGGTATCGACATCTGCTGTGGTGCAGACAGATACGTCATCCAACTTCTCTTCGGTGCCGGGATTGAGGGTGATCGCATCGGGGCCACCGCCATCGACAAAATTGCCGTTGATATACGGCTGGTAACGCGGTTTGATCCGGCCGATGGCCGCCGATTCGGGGGCGGGTGCGTATTGCCAGTCCACTGTTAATCCACCGTCACATAATTGGGGCCGGAGTAGTGGCCATCGGATTGGGTTCGACGCTGCATCAGCAGGTCGTTGAGCAGCGAGGACGCGCCGAAGCGGAAATAGAACGGGTCCAACCACTCCGGGCCGGCCACCTCGTGCACTGCAACCAGGTAGCGGATGGCGTCCTTGGTATTCCGGATACCACCGGCGGGCTTGACCCCTCGCTGCTGCCCGGTTTGGTCCTTCCAGTCCCGAACTGCCTGCAGCATCAGGTGTGTCACCGGAAGTGTGGCGGCCGGGCTGATCTTGCCGGTCGAGGTCTTGATGAAATCACCGCCGGCCAGCAGAGCCAGCCAAGAAGCTTTGCGGACGTTGTCATAGGTGCCCAGTTCGCCGATCTCCAGAATCACCTTGAGTCGAGTGGAGCCACAAACCCCTTTGATGGCAACGATTTCATCGAAAACCTTGCCCCAATTGCCTTCCAGGAAAGCACCACGGTCGATCACCATGTCCACTTCGGTGGCGCCGGCGGCGATGGCCATTTGGGTATCGGCAATTTTGATCGCCAGGCTGGATCGCCCGGACGGGAAAGCCGTGGCCACCGAGGCGATACCTATTCCGGTACCGGCCAATTCGCCGGCGGCAGTTGCCACCATGTCAGGGTAGACACACACCGCTGCCACCGTGGGGCAGTCCGGATTGTCCGGGTCGGGGCGGCGCGCCTTGGCGGCCAGCGATTTCACCTTGCCGGCTGTGTCGGCTCCTTCCAGCGTGGTCAGGTCCACCATCGAGATGGCCAGGTCAATGGCCTGTCTCTTGGAGTCTTTTTTGATCGACCTGGTTCCCAGACCGGCGGCGCGCTGTTCCAGCCCTACCGGATCTACCCCTGGCAGCCCGTTCAAGAACCGCTTGAGGGAACCATCATCGACCACCGCATCTGCCAGATGTGGTGGCAGTGCGGCCGGGAGGCCATCACGTCGTGGTGCGGCAGTCGTCATGCACCCATCCTAGGGTTGGGGATGTCGGGGTGGGCGATGTTGCGGTTGGGGATGTCGGGGTGGGCGTGCCCGGTCACTGCGGGAGATGCTCAGCGAACTCGAGGGGCAACATCGGTACCCCGGCGGGCACGAACCCCATGACCTGGCCGTAGAAGGATATTTCGGCTTCCCGTGATTTGACCAATGTTTCGGTCCGTCGGAATCCATGCGATTCGCCCTCAAAAGTAAGGTATGCGTGCGGAATCTGTTTTTGCACCAACGCATCCCGGAATCGCTCGGCCTGCGAGGGCGGCACTACCGGATCGTCCAAACCCTGCAGTAACAGCACCGGGCAGGACAGCTGATCGACGTGGCTCAACGGAGCCCGCTCCCGGTAGAGGTCGGCGGCGGCCGGCCACTGTCCGATCAACCCATCGATGTAGCGAGATTCGAAATCGTGGGTTTCGGCGATGAATTGTTCTAGTTCGGCCACCCCGTAATACGAAGCACCGCAGGCGAAGACGTCGGAACTGGTGAGAGCTGCCAGGACCGTCCAGCCACCGGCTGATCCGCCCTCAATTGCCAGTCGGCGGCGGTCGGCAAGACCGGCATCGGCCAGGCCGAGCACAGCGGTCACCACATCTTGGACGTCAAGGACTCCCCACTGACCACGGAGTCGGTTGCGATATTCGCGTCCGTAGCCGGTGGAACCGCCGTAATTGACGTCGATGACACCGATGCCGCGACTGGTGAAGTAAGCGAAAACCGGCTTCAGCGAGCCGCTTTCGTGGGCCGTCGGGCCGCCATGCACGAATGCGACGTAGGGCGGTAATTCCTCCGGTAGCCCCCGGAACGAGGGGTTGCGGGGTGGATAGACAAAAGTGTGGACCTCACGCTGCGCGCCGACAAAGGTGCGTGACTCGGCAATCGGTAAGTACTGCGCGGCCGGTAGGGAGTCGACCGATAATCGAATGATGGCCAATTCACCCGAGGTGGTGTTCAGCATTCGCAGGCCATTGGCCAGCGCGGCGCTGCCGCCGGTCAGCAGCAGCAGGTCGTCGCGGGAGTCACCGATCGACACCGTGGTGAGCTCCGGAGCCAGCGGACTCCACGAGCCGGTTTCGACATCCAGGATGCCCAGGGAATCCGTGCCGAATGTCCGCACCGTCAACAGGCCGGCGTCGATCTCTCGGTAGAATTGTGAGCCCAGAGTCCACAACGGCCCGGCAAAGTCGGCTTCCTCGCAGTGCAGTGCGGCGGCAGTTCCGTCCAGTCCGACGCGGTACAGGTTCCACCAACCGGTGCGATCGCTGATCGCGAACAGCGCGGTCGGCCCATCCCACGACGGTTGCAGCACCGACTCCGTGGTGGATCCGATCAGGACATTCCAATCAGCGACAATTCCGTCAACAACCGAGCCGACCCGCAGTTCGGTCCCATCCCAGGGCATCTGCGGATGTTCCCAGGCGATCCAAGCAAGTTTGCTGCCGTCGGGAGAGAATCGTGGATAGGCAAGAAAATGCGAGCCCGATACAACCGACCGGATTGCTTCCGGGTCCGAAGCGCCGGACCCATCCAGCGGAACCGCGCAAATATCCCGGGTCAACACCGAATCGTGGATCTCCCGAACCGCGATGAGTTCTGATCCCCGAACATGAAAATCACAAAACCGCATGCCACCGGCGGCCGGTGTCAGGGGCGCCGGATCCGAAGCCCCCGCCGCCAAGACGTACAGCCGCTGATCGGAGAACTCGACACACACCAGCCCACCTTCGTAGGGCACCCAGGACGTACCGCCATACTCGTGAACCCGGCTTCGGGCGTTCCACGGTGCGGGCAAGATGTCCATGGGTTCAACACCGGCGGGTTCAACACCGGCGGGTTCAACACCGGGGCCGGCGACCCGGCGCACCGAGTAGCGCCCTTCCTGGTCCGGTCGTTGCTCGGTGAACCAGATTTCGTCGCCAACAAATCGACCGCCGCCGACCGGATGCGAACTCGCAGCCAGATCGGCCGCGCTGATCGGGGACTGCCAACTTCCGAACGGGGCGGCTGTTTGTGACGTCATGCTGCCACCGTATTACCTGGCGGACTGGCCAGTGCCTCGGGCCAGCCGATAGCGTGACCACTATGCCTGCTGCCCAAGAAGTGCCCGCCAACCTCCCGATGATCTTGGTCGACCACCCGCTGGCCCAGGCCAGACTGTCCACCATGCGCGACGCCCGGACCGATAATGCGGCATTTCGTGAGGCGCTGCGAGACCTGACCCTGATGCTGATTTACGAAGCCACCAGAGAATTGTCGGTTGATCGGGTGCCCATTCACACACCGGTGGCCCGGACTCTGGCCATCCGGTTGTCCAATCCGCCGCTGCTGGTCCCGGTGCTTCGAGCCGGACTCGGAATGGCCGATCAGGCGCACGCGCTGATCCCCGAATCACAAATGGGATTTGTCGGAATTGCCCGTGACGAGGAGAGCCTGGAGCCCAAGCCCTACATGGTGTCTCTCCCGGAATCGCTGGCCGGCCGGCCGGTGTTTGTGTTGGACCCGATGCTGGCGACCGGCGGTTCGATGGTCCACACCATCCAACTGCTCAAGAAGCGGGGCGCCACCGACGTCACTGCCATCTGCGCCTTGGCCGCGCCGGAAGGGCTGGTCACCCTGGCGCAGGCAAATCTCGGGGTCCGAGTGGTGACGGCGAGCATCGACGAGCGCCTGAATGACTCCGGCTATATCGTGCCCGGTCTCGGAGATGCCGGGGACCGTCAGTTCGGCGCAGTCTGAATCCAGCGGCGAACAATCCGCGGCCGGGGTTCAACCACTGCAATGGCGCCGCACAAATATGAAGGTCGTGCCGCTCGCGCGGTAGGTCAACTCACTCGGAAGAGGTGCAACCGCGAGACCCGGTTGCTGCGTCTGAACTGTGGGTCAGCAGCGCAGGGTCTGCCGGAAATCGGATACTCCGAGGAGCAAACATGTCGGAAATGAAATATCGCGAAAGAATCGTACTGGCGATCACCGCCGCCGCAGTCCTGGTGCTGGCCAGTTGCGGTGCCGGTAGTACCGGGGCCACCGGCGCCGCCCCAACAGGAGCGGCCACCACCGGCGCCACTTCCGGTGCCGCGCAGCCCAGCGCAACCTCGGACGGTAGCGATTTGCAGGACAAAACATTCACCGCTACCAAAATCAGCGGCCAAGAGGTCGCCGATCTGAGCAAGATCACGATCGGCTTTGCCGACGGCAGCATCCGGGCCAACGCCGGCTGCAACAGTCTCAGTGGGGCTGTGACTCTCACTGATGGGGTCATCGTGGCGGCGCAACTGCTCCAGACGGCAAT
>JBBSUU010000281.1:0-4762 GCA_038234115.1 Mycobacteriales bacterium | reverse complement strand
TTGGTTCCAAATTCATTGAAACAGTCCGCGGTGTCGGATACCGATTGCACGCCCCGTCAGACTGAGGCCCGGGGCAGTGGGATGGTGAGCACAAATTCGGTGCCCCCCAAAGCAGAGCGTGTGATCAAAATCGACCCTTGGTGGGCGGCGACTATTTCGTTCACGATCGCCAACCCCAATCCGGTACCACCGGCTGTTCGACTCCGATCTATGTCCAGCCGGACGAAGCGTTGTAGTACGCGTTCCCGATCTGCCTCGGGTATGCCGGGGCCATCATCGCTGATATGAATCACTGCTTGGCCGGCCAGCTGCTTGGCTTGAATCTGCACTGCACTGTTGCAGTGCCGTAGGGCGTTCTCCAGAACGTTGCGCACCGCTCTGGTGATCTGGGAGGGATCGGCCTCAATTCTGATCGGGGCGATATCGGAACCGATGGAGACCGAACGATGCGCGAGCGTTCCGGTTTGAACCAGGGCACGGGCGCGCTGCAGCTCTTGGATCAGGACGTCGTCCAGATCCACCTCGCGCATTCGGGGGTGCAGTCCACGTTCATCGGCGGTGGCCAGCAGCAGCAGGTCGTTCACCAACTGTTGCATCCGCCTGGTTTCGGGCAACAGTGTTTCGGCAACCAAGTCCGAGTCCAGCATTTCTGGATGCTGGTGAGCCAATTCCAGGGCCGCAACCAGGGTGGCCAGCGGGCTGCGTAATTCGTGTGATGCATCACCGACGAAGCCTTGCTGGGCGGCTTGCCCGGCCTGCAATCTGGCTAGCATATCGTTCATGGTGACCGCCAACTGCGCAATCTCATCGGCCGAAGACGGCACCGGTACTCGTTCGATCAGGTCCGAGCTGGTGATCTCGGCGACCTGCCGGCGGATCGCCTCCACCGGCCGCAACGACCGCCCCACCAAGGAAAAGGTCATCACACCGGCCAGACTCACGATGATGGGTACCCCGATGGCCAGCAGCACCGCGACGGTAACCAGAATTGCTTCGACGCCCTCCCGGTGGGCGCCCACAATCACCACATAGGTCCCTCCTGCCCCAGTCGCACCCTGGGCCACGACGCGATACTCCCCGGCCGGTCCCAGGTCCGATTTACCCACGTCTTGGCTGGTCCCGACGGCCGGTTGGGCAGTGGTGAGGAGTTCGGTAGGGGCACCGAGTGAGCTGCGGATTATCTGTCCGATTGCGGTATCAACGATCTGGATGACCAGAGTGTTTCCGTCGGTAATCAGTAGGACCTGGTCCAATTCTGCGGCGCTGTCCTCGGTCAGGGCAACGGCAACCTGATCTGCCCGGACCGTGGCATTGGCCTGCGCCGCGCTCTCCAACGAGTGCTTCAACAACACCAGCAACAACCCGGATGCAATGGCAAGTGCCAGCAACAGAACCAGCATTGAAGCAACGGCGGCCTGCCCTCGGACGCCCCATCGCCGAGGGTGCACCCAGTGAGCCATGACCATCCTTTTCTATCCCCATATTTTGGACGCAGTAACCGCGCTGGGTACTCATCCAGTGTTTCAGGTCAGGTGGTTGAGAGGTGGTCGTGTTTTGGCTAATCCCGTGCAGGTACCGATTTTGCTGGCGGCAGGTGGCTGGTCAGGTTGCGTCGCAGCACCCATCGGGTTGTCTGCGGCATCGTCGCCAACCACAGCGCAGTGCACAGCATCAACAGCGACGAGCCCAGAAGTACTGACCCGAACAGGTCACTGAGCCAGTGGACGCCCAGGTACAGCCGATCCACGGCGACGGCGAACATCGCCCCGAGTGCGAGAGCGCCGGCCAAGACAGAAATGCCCGGGGCGGACATGCGGATCATCACGATAGCGATGCAGCCGTAAATCATGACGGCCCCGGTCAAATGCCCGGAAGGAAAGGAACCGTTGGTTTCGATGACGAGCTGGGTGGCCAGCGGCGGGCGCAACCGATGCATGATCGCCTTGGATACCACAATCCCCAGACCTGAGACGGCCAGTGTGCCAACGACATATCCGGCGCCCACCAGATCACGACGGCGCCAGATCAGCCAGCCGGCGAAGACAGTGGCGGTCAGGGCTGTGCCGACCGGATCCGCTACAACTGCAATCACTTCCGCCACTGCAGTCCCGGCCTGCGACCGAAGCGAGATGAACCAATCCAACGTTTGGTGATCGGCACCGACCACCCACCCACCGGCGCTGACGCTGGCGGCAAGCTCGATGAAAGCCGCCAAAAGCACCAGGCCGAGGATGGCCGGGATCAGCCAGGACTTCAACGAGGTCACCTCCCGCCGCTGCAGATCGGAACGAGGCATAGACATTGGAACAGGGTTCATCCCAAAATTATTGCTGTCGGCAGCTGAAAGGAAGCTGAGAAGCCCAGTTAGCTCTCGCCGCTTTACGAGATCGCAGCCGCCGGCGAAACAGACGGCCAAGGTCGGGGGAACCGAGAACAGCACGACCAGAACGAGAATCATCTCGATGTGGCCGCGCACAAAGGGGATATCACCGAAAAGAAGTGAATCCCCGGGCCGTAAAACCGAACCGCAAACCGGTTGCGGCGAAGGCGACCCACCAAATCCCGATCATCCCGAATCTGCTCAGCAGGGTGTTCGAGTCGAGAATGCCTGGCAACGCTGCTGCCGATCACATTCTCCCTCAGGTTCAGCACAGCCGGCGGCAGGCAAGTTGCAAGGAGGCGATGTAACAAGCATCGCCCAACCGAAAGGACAACAGGTGAAAACAAGCCGCAAATTCGTATTCTCGCTCCTTGCCGCGTCGGCATTGGCGGTAGGAGGAACGGGCATCGCAATCGCGAACGCTGCGCCGGCTACCGGCACCGGTGTCACGTCCACCGTCGGCCCCGGAGCAACCGATACCCCCGAACCTGGTGACACAGCTGATGTGCCAGGTCAGGTGGACACCGCGGAATCCGGTGATACTGCTGATGTCGCAGGTCAGGTGGACACCGCGGAATCCGGTGACACTGCTGATGTCGCAGGTCAGGTGGACACCGCGGAATCCGGTGACACTGCTGATGTCGCAGGTCAGGTGGACACTCCCGAAGTTGGTGACACCCCGGATAGTTCGGTAGCCGGCATCAACTAACTCTGACCTTCCCGCGGTCAGTCGCCCATCGGGTTGGGGTGGTCAGGATTCCGCAATCCTGACCACCCCTTTTAATGAGAACCACTCGACTGTTCCGTGCAGGGTGCGGGGAAAGGCCCGGCGCAGCATTCCTTACTTAATTCAAAACCGGCAACAGCGCGTATCTAACCTGCGGGGCAAAAGATAAGAAACACAAAAGAAAGCGGACCCCCTATGCCCCCGTACTGCTGCCCAGAAGCGACTACCGATAACGTCTTTGCCGAAACAACTGCAGGTGGCCAGAAGCTTGTCATCCTGACCGCATCCGTGGGCGGCGGACACGACGGACCTGCCAGGGAGATCGCGCGCCGCTTAGAAAATGCCGGCCACGACACCAAAGTGATCGATCTGGTGACTTTGCTGCCCGGTGGGTCAGGCCCAGTGCTGCGGTCGTTGGTCAAACTGCAACTCAAGTACGCACCGAAATCCTGGGGCCGGGGTTTCAACGCTTGGACGGGTGCCTACGACCATCACTCGTGGTGATGCAACTCATCGCGGTCGTTGGCAAGAAGCTGGCCAATTCTTTGGACGAGTTCGTTCCTGACACCATCATCTCCACCTACCCGCTCGGCGGCTTGATCGTCGACAATGCTCGCCGGCACGGCCTCACCGCATCGTTGATCACCTACGTCACGGACCCCGCAGCCCACCGGATTTGGATCTCTGAAACCGGGCGCTACCTGGCAACCTGGACAGCCACGGCCACCGAGATCTGGCGCCATGGACCGGCGTCCATCGCAGTCGTCCCGCCGGCGGTGCACCCTGCCTTCGGCCCAGCTACCTGCGAAGGTGACCGGCTACGCTTACGCGCGGAAATGGGCCTGCTCGCCGGGGCGCTGGCGTTGCTCACCTCGGGATCCTGGGGTGTAGGAGACATGGCCGCGGCCGCCAGGGACATCCGCGACTTCGGTCTGATCACACCAGTGGTCATATGCGGGCGAAACCGGGAACTCGTCAAGGACCTTTCCAAAGAGTCCGGAATGATCGTCATCGGCTGGACCGACCGGATGCCGGACCTGATGCGAACCTGCGACGTAGCAGTCCTCAACTCCGGGGGCCTGACATTGGCCGAGGCAAGAGTCACTGCGCTGCCGGTAATTCACTATCGGCCGCTACCAGGGCAGGGAATCGCCAACGCCAACGTTTGCGAGGAACATGGCATCGCCCCTTGGCCTAAAAACTGCTATCAACTGCTATCTGCGCTCACCGAAGCCATCGGCACCCGCCCTTTCCTAACGGATAGGGCGCGAAACCAACTTACGGCAGACGATGAACTACTGGCCGAAATCCAGGCCTCCTGCGAGCGCGGAAGCCAGAAAATGGTGGCTAAGTCCGGACGGCGGTAGCGCTCATGAGCATCTCTGGCAAAGCCGTTACCACCGCGGCCATTTCGGTGGTCGCGGCTCAGCTACTTCCGGCCGCCAGCGGCATCCCGGCCCTCCTTCGCCGAGTTTGGCCAACAGCGGCCGGGACCACCAGCGCCGGCAGCTTCGCCCTGACTTTCGACGATGGACCCCACCCGCAAGGGACACCGGCGATCCTGAAAACATTGTCCACTTGGAACTGCACCGCCACCATTTTCCTGATCGCGGAGCAAGTGCTTAAATACCCCGAACTGGTTGGTGAGATCATCG
>JBBSUU010000280.1:0-4769 GCA_038234115.1 Mycobacteriales bacterium | reverse complement strand
CGGCGATGCGCGCCTGGCTACCTGCGGTGGCAGCCTGGGCGGTGGGGCACGAGATCGCGTTACCGCGTCTGGTCGGTCCCGGCGACATCGCCGGGAAGACGCCGTCAGGCACCCTGCTGGCGGCCGGTACCGGAGACAATATGGCTGCTGCACTGGGACTCTCGCTGCTCCCCGGTGATGTCGTGGTGTCGATCGGAACGTCCGGGACGGCATTCTGCGTCGCCTCCTCGCCCAGCGCGGATCCCACCGGTATGGTCTCCGGGTTCGCCGATGCCACTGGGCACTACCTACCGTTGGCCTGCACGATCAACGCCTCCAAAATCCTGGACTCCACCGCTCGACTGCTCGGGGTGGACCGTGAAACCTTCGCCGACCTGGCGTTGGCCGGGCAGCCGGGGGCCGGGGGATTGACCATGCTGCCCTATCTGGACGGCGAACGTTCGCCGAATCGACCCAACGCCACCGGATTGCTGCGCGGACTGACCTCGACCGTCGAGCGGGAGGACCTGGCTCGGGCCGCGGTGGAAGGGTTGCTGTGCTCGCTGGCAGACGCTGTCGATGCGCTCGGCATGTCCCCGGATCGGGTGCTGATGATCGGCGGCGGTTCACGCAACCGCGCAGTTCAACAATTGGCCCCGGCTGTCTTCGGAATGCCGGTGGAGGTGCCGGCAGCGGGTGAGTATGTAGCTCTGGGGGCCGCGCGCCAGGCGGCTTGGGCCCTATCGGGCGCCGCGACGCCACCGCAGTGGGCCGCTGCCACGGGTGAGTACTTCACCGCCGACCCCACCCCGCAGGTGCGTGCGCAGTACGCAGTCCTGCGGGACGCCACCGTCGATTGGTAGCCCTCGACAAACTCGCTGGTGGCGGCAATGGTGGTTTCGTCAGACTTTTCTCAGACCCCCGGCAGCAGTTTGAAGGCTCGACCGTAATCCGGGATCGCCACGCCCTCCTGGAGGAGGTTGTCGTAGGCCTGATGAGGGCTCAAATCTGATTCGAAACACCGCCTCGCAATGGCCGCAGCGATCTGCGGGGTGGCAAATGAAGTGCCGCTCCACCGTGCCCAGGAGTTGACGCCGAAAACGTCGGGGTATGGATCGACGATGACCGACTCTTCGCCGGTCACATACGTGGAGAGAATTCCTTCGCCGATGGTGGAGCAATCAATCCAGAAACCGCGATTGGACCAGTCGGCCGGGAGCCTGTTCGCTGTCAACGCCGCCACCGAGACCACACTCCGGAATGCAGCAGGCCACACCGGACGAGTGCTGCCGCCGTTTCCGGCAGCGGCGACGACCAAAGTGTTCGGATACTTTTCGGCAATGATTTCCAATGCCGCCTCCATCGCTGCCGGCGGTTGGTCGTCCACCGTTTCGGTGCCGAGCGACAAATTGATGATGGTGACGGCCTTCTCGTCGAACCCGCCCGCTGCGGTGCCGTCGTCCAGGTAGCAGCCATCTTTTGCGGCTTGCACCATGGTTTTGGCCACGTCCAGATCGGACCCGACGCCATCGCTATTGATAGATCGGTAGGCGGCAATCTTGACCCCGGGTGCAACCTGTTGAACAATGCCGGCGCAAAAAGTCCCATGACCGGCCATGAAATCCAGATACCTATCAGGATTGCCCCAGGGAAAGACATTGAGCGGGTCAACATTGTCCTTATTTGCGATTCCCTCGAGCCAGCCGTCGGTGCGGACCGTGACACCGGTGTCGATGATCGCCACAGTGACTCTGCAGCCTTGCTTCTCGATCGGCCGAAAGGACGCTGGGAAGTCCTTTTCGTCGGCAGGTTCGGCACCTGACTGACCTTTGAGAATTGGTCCGAGCGGGGTGATGTAGTCCAGCGAGGCGCGGTAACCGGCTCGGCGCAGGATCTGTGCAATATCGGAAAGTCTTGCCACATCGAGGGTTTCCGACGTCAGTTTGACAATCAAACCGTCCAGGTCATCAACGACGGTGTCGACCAGGTCGTAGGGTTCCAGAATCTTTTGCATCGGTGTTCTGTTGAAGACATTCTTGGTGGGGTCTGCCTCCGGAAAGTAGTCGGAATGACGGACCAACAGGTGAGCGAAGAGAAATAGTTCTGATCCACGATCTTCGAGCGATTTCATCGGTTGCAGTGAATCGACCTGAGAATTGGCCGGACTTTCACGGCGATCTATTTGGAATCTGATCAATTCCCGTTGCCACGGAGTGGTCGCGGCGCCGTGCCCGAGATTCTCCAGTTGCATCGCGACGGCGCGCGGGTCTTTGAAAGCCGGAAGCGGGTAATCCGAGCCGAAGTCATCGCGAAACGGCACTCCAGGAAATCCCTCTGCTGCCATGATTTTCTCCTTGATGAAAGTTCATCTGCGTAAGGCGCTCATTAGTGGGTCAGCGTACTGCGACCGAAAGTCCGATGCCTACCGCTCTCACGGTGATACCTCTGCACCCGCAATTTGCTGTCCAGACCGTGTACGTTCCCCGGGCACCGATCTTTGTCTCACGCGGCGCCATAGCTGTTGAACGCACACCAGTTCACAAAGTCGTTCGGGTCCAGCCGATCCAGGGTCTGTCGAGCCGAAAATAGCGCACTACCAAGACTCTTGCCCCGAGTGGCTTCGACGTGCAGTTCGCGCATCACCGGTATGGCAGCTGCATCGGGCACCACGACGATGCTTGCCACCAACGCATTGGTGCCGCGAGAAAGGAGCGCGCTGACAAATCCGAGTACTTCGTTACCGGCGTAGCTCGTATCCGCTGCGGAATTGCACGCCGCCAAGACCATGCGATGCGGGGCAATTCCGCGGATCTCGAGTTCGTGCATGGTCAAAGATCCATCACTGAGTTGCAGAGCGGAGAAGCTTGGATTGTCCGACCGGAGATGCAAATGGCATGCAAGATGGGCGAAATCGGCCTTGGCGAGGATCTGCAGGACCTCGTCCACAGTGCTGTCCGGCGGGATCAGCGTCCTGGCCCCCGGATACAGTTGCGACAGCGCCAACACTTCGGTGATTGCACCCGGGAGGTCTGGACCGGCAATGAGCGCAACATTCTGACTCGTGGGCGCAACCGCCGAGCGAGTGCCCGCCCAGGACGCGGCGGAAGGGGCAACCGTCACCGTTGTTTCCCGCAGCGCCGACCACGGGAGCCGTTGCATGGCGCCCGTTGGCACCACCACAACCGGTACATCCGGCGCCAGGTCGAGCTGCCCCAGCAGCATCGCGGACAGGCTCTGGACGGTGTGATCCGCACGGGCTCGGGCGACGCCGGCGCGGCCTGCGGAGATGTTGCTCTGCAACAGCATTTGGAGGGCGAACAGGAGTTGACCGACAAGCTTCTTGACGTCGCAGAGTTGCCCGAGGGGGACCACTCTGGTGCGCCGGGGTTCCAGGACAACAGCAAAGAGCGCGTCACCCAGCGTGCCGTATTCGATCAACACTTCGCCGGCCAGCTGACGTCGTACCTGGGCTGTGGTCAGCAGCGGGGAGCGATGTGTTTGCGTGGCGGTCTGCCCCCAGGTGGACCGGCGGATCTGCTGCTCCAGCGCTGCCTCGCGGGCCAGCAGATCTGTCGGGCCCGGGCCATGATGCCCGGTGGTTGATCTGACAGCGGCAAGATCGGCCTGCACACTCCGCAGTGCGGCCAGCTGCTCGTCGACCCCCGGATCGACGGCGGCTCCCACCGCGACCAACGCTGCCGCCCTGGTGCGTTCCATCCAGGCGAACACCTGCCCGGGGCTGCCACTTCGCAGGAGCACCTCCAAGCCGATCCGGCCGAGTTCAGCACCGTGCGCCGACGCTCGAACCCGGAGCTCGATTGAAGCAAGGGAAGCCCGATGCCGGGCGAGATCGGTCAGTCCGGCGCGACAACTGGTCAGAATGGCAAGATCTGCCGAACTGGTCGATCCCTTTTCAGTGATCTTCCCGCGGGCCGGTAGACCTGCTGACGAGTGCTGGTGCAGAAGTGCTTTGGCCACATGACCCTTCATCCGCACGAATACCGGAGCGCCGGCGGCCAGCTGGAGGGCGCGGTTCAAATGCAGGGTGGGGGCCCGCTGCAGTGCGATGGCAGCCCGGCCGGCTGCCAGGTGCGCATCGACGGCCAGGGTGGTCAGGCCCAGTTTCTCCAGCGTCATCGCGGCTTTTTTCACCTGGGTGAGTTCGGCGGCACCGAGAATACCCAGCTGGGTACGAGCCTCTACCAGAACGGTGGCGGACCGGGCCGCCCACGCGGCGCGCCGTTGCAGGCTGAATCGGCGGAAAGCGGCCGTAGCGGCCTCGACAGCGATCGACGGCTCACCCGTGAGTAGCGCCAGAACTGCCGTCCGATACTGCGCCTCGGCAGCCATCAGGTGCACACCGCCACGCTCGAGTTCGGCGAGTGCGCGCCGGGAGATGAGATTGGCTTCCGGCAGTAATCGCAGCTCGATGAGCGCGTCCACATACTCCAGATAGTGCTCGCCCAAGGGTAAACCAGCCGCTGTGTACAGGTCCGCCGCCTGATCGAACAACCGCAGGCTTTCGGTCAGCTTCCCGGTCTGCATGGTGATCCAGCCTTTGGTGGCTGCGCAACCGGCTACCAGCGCGGGGCCGGACGCCAGGGCCAGCTGACTCGCCTGTTCGATGTGCGAAAGTGCGAGATCCGGTCGTCCGATCTGGCACTCGATGATTGCCAGGTTGTTGGCCGCAATCGCCCTGACGTGAACCGGTCCGAGCTGCTCGACCAGGATTCTCTCGTACAGCGAAGCCGCCGCGGTCAGCTGCCCGAGATTCTGATGCAGGGCGGCCT
>JBBSUU010000279.1:0-4776 GCA_038234115.1 Mycobacteriales bacterium | reverse complement strand
TACCGCAAAATCGGCGTCACCAGCCGAACCCAAGCCGTCCTCTGGGGCGTCACCAACCACTTCCGACCCGACCACCACCGCATCGACCACTGGCTCGGCGGACCCTAACCCCCCAGGGCGGCGGACCCTAACCCCCAGGGCGGCCGGACCTTAGCCCCGGGCCGGCGGACCGTAATCAATGCGCTACCGCCGGGGCCGACGGTCGAGACTCAGTGTCCCCGGAATGCCTCTTCCAGCCACCAGGAAGGCTGTTCCCGGGTAACCTTTGCGTCGACCAACAACGGACGGTTTCGCGGCCCCTGCACCCACTTCTGCACGGCCTCCAGGTCACTGGGACGACGCACCGTGACTGACTCGCAGCCGAAACCCGCTCCAATAGAAGCGATGTCGGTATCGGGGAAGGTGACGGTACCCATCGGGTAGCCGCCGTCGGTGAAGTGGTGGACCTCGGCGCCATAGCCGTCGTCGTTGTAAACCAGGATCAACATGCCGATCCCCAACCGCACCACGGTGTCGAGTTCGGCGATGCCCATCAAGGCGCCACCGTCGCCCAACGCGGCCACTGGTAAACGATCGGGCCGTGCCAGCGCCGCTCCGATCGCGGTGGCCAGTCCGAGCCCGATAGACTGATAGGCCTGGGTGAAACACATTCCGTTTTCATCCGGAACCGACAGGAACATGCTCGGGTAACCCATGAAGTTGCCCGAGTCGATCGCCAGGATCCGCTCGGCGGGCAGGATGTCGTCCAGGCCGATACTGAAGGTGCGTGGATCGATCAGGTCCTCGGTGCTGTCGTCGTCGTAGGGAACGTCTCGCCACCGTAATTCCGAGGCAAGCCGATCAGCCAGATCCTCGCTCCGATAGCCGCTGCGGTGATGGTCCTGCTTGCGCAGTTCCTCGACCACCTGGCTGGCGACTTCGGCTGCGCCGCCGGTGATACCGATGTCGATGGGACGGTTGGCTCCCAGTTGGCCCGACTCGATATCGATCTGCGCCACGGTAGCCTCCGGGCCGATCAGCCGGCCGTGCCGCATCGTCCACATGTTCATCGAACATCCCCAACCGACGATCAGGTCGGCGTCGGTGATCAACTCGGCTGCCAGCGGAGATGCGAAACCCCCCGACACGTCCAGCGCAAACGGCTGGCCGTGGAACAGTCCGCGAGCCACGGCCGAGGTCGCCAACAGCGCCCCAGATTGTTGCGCCAGTTCTGCGATGGCATCCCGCGCAGCGTGCGAGCGGGCCCCGCGGCCGGCGATGAAGACCGGGCGGCGGGCGCCCTTGATCGCCGCTACCAATTGCTCGATCAACGATGGATCTGCTGCCGTGCCGGACAACTCGGGCGCCGGGGGCACCGTCAGTGCCTGTTCGGGGACGTCCTGCTCCTGTAACTCCAGCGGCAGGTTGAGAATGACCGTCCGGCGCTGATCGCGGGCCAGAAAAAATGCCGCGGCGCATTCGGCCACCGCTGACTCCGGCGAGGTGACCCGGTGGGCAACGGCACCGACCGCGGTGGCCAGCGCCGCTTGATCAACATAAAAGTTGGATCGTGGTGCGGTGGTTTCGGCGGCGAGCACGACCAGGGGCGTGCGACTCTTGGCCGCCTCGGTGATGCCGGTCAGCGCATTGGTCAGTCCACAACCCTGATGCACCGTCACCACTGCGACCGTCCCGCTCACCCGCGAGTAGGCATCGGCCATGGTGGCAGCGCCGCCCTCGTGGCGGGCCGCCACGAAGCTGGCCCCACCGGCCACGAGTGCGTTGGTTACGTGGAAGTTGCCGCTCCCGACCACACCGAAGACATGGTTGACACCAAGCCCGGCCAGGGTCTGGCCGACGGCCTCGGCGACGTTCACGAGGAACGTTCGACCAGGGCCAGGGCACGCGTCGGACTGCCCGAGCCGCCGACAATCGGCAGGGGAGCGGTCACGATGAGAGCGCCGGTCGGCGGGAGCATCGCGACGTTCTGTAGCTGGGTGAGGCCGAATTTCCCCGCTCCGAGAAGCGATTGGTGGCAGGGGAAAGCAGGATCGAAGGAATGAGCGGCGCCGGCATCGGTGCCGACGGTTTCCACCCCGAGCCCGATGATCGGCGCCTCGTTGGCCAACCACGCGGCGCATTCCACGGATACCCCCGGGCTATGGGGTCCGGTTTCATTGGCATTGAGGAAGCTTTCCTGATCCTCTGACCGGGTGTCCCAGCCAGTTCGGAAGATCAGCCAGCCCCCGTCCGGCAGCGCGCCGTGTTCGGCTTCCCAGGCCCGGATGTGATCGACCTCGAGGAGGAAATCGGGGTCGGCGGCAGCTTGGGCCGAGAAATCGAGTACCGCTGCCGGCGCAATCAGCTGCTTCAACGGCACCTGGGAAACGTCCAGGCTGTCCTTACCGGTGATCCAGTGCACGGGTGCGTCCAGGTGGGTGCCGGTGTGTTCGCCGGTATGGATGTTGTTCCAGTACCAGCCCGGACCCCGGTCGTCATATCGGCTGATTTCCTCGAGAGAGAACCCGATGGTGTTCGCAAACGGCGGCGGCAGCTGCAGGATGGGCGTGGTGCTGGTCAAGGGGGCAGTGAGATCGATGATCTGCACGGCACCGGAACGCACGGCGCCGATCAGGTCGGTGAGAACGGACATTTTCTTATCTCCTGGGGTGGTAGTAGCGGCTGTCGATAGGCCGGCGGCCGGTCTGGCTGATGTTGGGGTTCTTGAGAGCCCAATCAGCGCAATAGATGTCGATTCCGGTGCAGGGAGGCGATCGCGGCGTCGATATCGCCGGCGTTGTTGTAGCAGTGCGGCGAGATCCGGACGTTTCCGTCGCGGGAACTGACGATGACGCCGTCCTGCTCCAAAGCCCGGACGGCAGCATGTTCGTCGGTGGTGGCCACGGCCAGCATGGGGCCGGCGCGGCCGGCCGGTGTCACCACCGTTCCGCCGAGACCCTCGACGCCGGAGCGTAACTGGGCCAGCAGACCCCGTACATGCGACCAGGAATTCGCCACCCCGATCTCGAGCATCAGCGAAATCCCGGCCTCGGCCGCGTACAGACTCGGCACCGCCGGTGTCCCCGACTCAAAACGCCGAGCATCGATGGCCGGATCGTAGGAGTGGATGTCCATGGCAAAGATGTCCCGCGCCGCGAACCAGCCGGTCACCGTCGGTGTCAGGTCTGCGGTGGTGGCCTGGTTGGCGTACAGGAAGCCCACCCCCGGCGAGGACAGCAGGTACTTGAGCACGCCGCCGCTGACAAAATCGGCGCCGAGATCGACGACGTCCAGGGGGATGGCCCCCGCACCCTGGTAGGCATCCACCAGCACGAGTGCCCCACGTGAGTGTGCGAGCTCAATAATTGGTTTGAGATCCAGTGCTGCTCCATTGCGATAGCAGACCTGGGTAATCGAGACGATGGCCGTGCGATCGTCGATGGCGGCCTCGAACCGTTCCAGCGGAATGTTGTTGTCCTCGTCGGCCGGCACGTGCACCACGGTGGCGCCCCGACGTTCCTGCGCATGCCAGATCTGACCGATCATGGGGAACTCGAGGTCAGTGGTCACCACCTTGTTCCGGGTCCCGCCGAAATCGATCGAGCTGGCCAACGAGCTGACCGCGGCCGAACCCGAGGTGGTGACCGCGATCTCGGCCGGGGAGGCACCCAGCAGGGTAGCCAGGTGTTGGCGCACAATCTCCTGCTTGCCCACCCAGTGCCCCCACAGCGAACCCTCCCGCTCCAACCCGTCAAGGTAATCCTGATAGGCAGCTCGCACCGAATCGGCCAGTGCTCCCTGCGAACAACTGTTGATGTAGTTGAGGTGCTCGAACACCGGGAATCGATGCCGGATAGAACCCGGAAGCTCACCAGCGAGCGGGGTAATCGTCGGTTCTTCGTTAGCGGCCAAGGTAGGCCCTCCTTAGTTCTTCGTGGACGGCCAGTTCAGCGGCCGGACCGGTCAGTACGATGCGGCCGGTTTGAAGGACGTAGCCCCGGTCGGCCACAGACAGTGCCATATTCGCGTTCTGCTCGATCACCAACATGGAAACCCCCGCTGCGTGGAGTTCGGCAATCAACTCGAAACTCTGCTCCACCAGGCGTGGGGAGAGTCCCATTGACGGTTCGTCCATCAATAGCACCCGCGGCCGCGACATCAGCGCCCGGCCCATGGCCACCATCTGTTGCTCACCACCGGACAGCGTGCCCGCCAACTGGTTTCTGCGTTCGGCCAGCAACGGGAACAAGGTGAAGACCCGCTCGAGATCTTCGGGCCGGGCATCGCCGTGGACATAGGCACCGATCCGCAGGTTCTCCAGAACAGTCATCGGGGCAAACAGCCGCCGGTTTTCCGGAACAACGGCCAGGCCGCCGGCGATCCGGCGTGATGGCGACCACTTGGTCACATCCTGGCCATCGAAGATCACGCGCCCGGATCGGGGTTGGACCAGGCCCAGGATTGTCTTCAACGTCGTCGACTTGCCGCAGGCGTTGCCGCCAAGAAGGCACACCAATTCGCCGTCGGCCACCTCGATCGTCACGTCCTGCAGGATGTGAACCTGGCCGTAATAGGTATTCACGTCGACCAGGCTCAGCAGTGGCTCCTTGTGACCCGCCGCAGTCGTTGGCGTCATTTGGTGCCTGCCGTTCCGCGACCAAGGTAGGCCTCGACGACATCGGGATGCGAGGCGACCTCGTCGAAGCTTCCCTCGGCAATCTTCACGCCGTGGTCCAACGCGATCACCCGGTCGCTCACTCCTTCAACCACATGCATGTCGTGCTCGATGATCATGAT
>JBBSUU010000278.1:0-4781 GCA_038234115.1 Mycobacteriales bacterium | reverse complement strand
TCCAGATTTTTGGTGAAGAACGGCTCGGAGTCAATGCCATTGGGCCAACGCTTACGGGTCACGGCGCGAGCCCGCAGATGCGGCAGCATCACCGGCGCGACGGCGTGCAGGTATGCAATGACGTCGCCCTTGGTGGTGCCGGTGGCCGGATACAGCACTTTGTTCAGGTTGGTGAGTTTGATGTGGTGGCCATCGATTTCGACCTCGGTGGATTCACCCGCCATCGCCGTCACCTTTCGAACTCGTAACTGGTCCCGGCCCGATCTCACTGATTTCATCGGGCGCTACGCGCAAACCCTGGGCGGCCCGGCGTTGCGCAATTGTCGCGCGTCGCAGTGTCTGTTTTGCCTTCTCCAGATCTTGGCGTGCAGTGTCGAGCTCGTCACGCAGTCGTCGGACTGCTTCCTGCAGGTCCTGTTCGGCTTTGGTCGCCGCGGCTACCACCTTTGCAGCCTTAATTGCTCGATTCTTTTCCTCCCGTTGACGTACCTTGACGGCGGCCGCTTCCGTTGCTTTCTTCGCGTTGGCCGCTTTCTTGGCGTTTGCAGCTTCCGCGGCTTTACGGTCGGCAACTGCCCGGGCGCGGTCGGCAGCTGCTCTGGCTTTACGGTCGGCGGCTGGCCTGGATCGGTCTGCGCCGCCCGGCCCAACTCGATTCTCCCGCGATCTGACCGCACCCGCGGGTTCGGTGGGCACGTCGGGCGTAGCCGGTTCGTGATTTGCTACTGATCGAGCATCTGCGATCGCCACGACGACCGAGAGCTCAGGGGCTGATGGAAACCCGAAGCCGTCCCATTCCACGGACTTGAGCAAAGTGCCCTGGCTCAACAGCTCGATCACCCCACCATCAGCCAGGGCGGCCTTGAGAGTGGCCGTCACTTCTTCGCGCAGGGCCGGGGTGGGGGAGCTTTCCTGGGCTGCTTGGAAGGCCTCCTCGGCGAGTGCATCGACCAACTCTTTACGGGTGCCCGTCAGCTTGCGCATCTGATGCGCGTCCGCAGACCGCTGCGCCGCCCGAAGTTCCTCACCGAGATCGCTGAGCTGGGTTGCTGCACGTGCTTCGGAACGAAAGAGCCTGTTCACCACAAATGCTGCTTTGGTCGGTTTACGGAGAGCTGTAATGGCTTTGGCGGCAGCTCCGTCGCCGGATTTTCGGGCCTGTGCGGCGAGGGCAGTCCGGCGGGGGGTGAACTGGGTGAGGTTACCCCCATAGAGATCGTCGACGGCCGCAGCAAGGTGGTCTGTTTCGCTCATCGCCTGCTTTCCGCCAGAGTCCCCCGCGCAGCACTCATGCACGCAACACTCTCACACAGCCTCGACTAGTTTGGGCTGTACGGCGCTCTCGGTAGTTCGACGGCCGGCCGGAGCGAAAGTTTACCGACCATGGCCAGCTCTCGGTTCAACAACGACTGTTCAAGCTGGAGCCGGTCTGTCACGGTCGAGGCGGCCAACAGCCGCTGTTTGTCGGAGACATCGAGCACCATCGCGGTGGCAATCACAAATGACAGTTCCACGGGATCAGTGGGTAGGTCCAGAACCTCGACTTCGGGCAGCCCCTGTGCGTGACCGATGGCAGCGCGATATTGGTTGAAACTACGAGTGACCGCCCTGGTCAGAGTCTGTGCCCGATGGTCTCCATCGGCATCCTCCAGCAGATCTACCTCAGCCCGGACCAGGTCGCTGGAGAAGTCCAGATCCTTTACCTTGAAACGAGTCTGACCCACGGTGACGATATCCATACTGCCATCACTGTAGGCCTGCACCTGCTGAAGGACCGCCGTGCATCCGACCTCGTGCAGCGCTGTCACGCCCTCACCGCCGGTCTCTCGACCTTCTTTGATCGCCACTACCCCGAAAGCTCGCGGCCCCTCGGGCTGTTCCACAAGATCTCGGATCAGCTGACGATAACGCAGCTCGAAAATGTGCAACGGGAGCACTACGCCGGGATATAGGACGGTACCCAGCGGGAACAACGCGAGATGAGAGGTGGACACCCACCGATGGTACGTGCGCCGGCGACCGGGGTCAGGCAATGGGCACGTAGTCGATCTCCATGAATCGAGCCACGTTCGGTACCCAGTGATCGTTGACGAAGCCCAGATGATCCGGATGCGTGTTGTAACCGTCGTAGGCGGATTGGTCGGTGAACTCCATGGAGAATCCGAAGTCATAATCGTTTTTCCGGCTCACCTGCCGTAACTGTTCGAAGCTACCGACACCGGGGATCTGAGCCAGAACCATTGCGGTGGCGAGGAATTGCTTCGCGGCAGCGGAGTCTGCGGCATGGTGCAATGTGAAGACGACGGTATGACGAATCATCAAACTCCTTCAGGTCGGACAGCGAACAGCTAGCTTCTCATGGAACCTCGAATCGAATGTGAACGTCCGGCTCAACTATCCGCCCGGGGCCATAGGCAGTCACGAGTTCCGCGCCAAGCCTGGCAAGCTCGGCCTTGACTGCGTCAGATTCGATCACCTCCACCGAAGAACCCCACCCGGCCAGGTGCTGCGCAATCATCAATGCTGTCGGGGCGGCCACTTGGAGCAGCGTCATTTGGGAGTCTGTAGTCACGACCGTTGGGTGCCGACCGAACTGGTCGCCCAGCACCCGGACGTACCGATGCTCAACTCGCACCGTGGCCGAGACCAAGGACCTGCGCTGTTCGACCAGTTCGACCACCTCATCCCAGGCCTGCGCAAGGTCGAAACCCGCCGGTCGATCTGCGACCACACCGGTGACAGCCACGCTGACTATGCGGTCGACTCTGAATGTCCTTCGACCTTTGTCGGTTCCGGCGATCAGATACCAGGTTTCGTCCTTGTCGATCAGACCCCAGGGATCGACCGTTCGCCTGCTGGGCGGCTTATTGGCAGCGAGGTAGTCGATCTCAACACGTCGGCGCGCCACTACCGCAGAGTGCAATGTGCGTACCAGATCCGGGGGAGTAGCGGCCAGTTGTCCCCAACGCGCCGGATCGATCATGACGGCATCGGCCGCAGCCTGGGCGTCGCACCGAAACGTATCGGGCAAAGCTCGAAACAATTTGCGAAGAGCCGTCTTCACTTCCGGCCCGGCCGTTGTCATAGGTCCCAGGAGGAGGAACAATGCTTCCGACTCGGGCGCAGTCAGTCCGGTCAGGTCTGTTCTCGCACCGCCGACCAATGACCAACCCCCACCACGGCCCGGCTGGGAGTAGACCGGGATGCCGGCCGTCGAGAGTGCGACCAGGTCACGACATGCGGTCGCGACGGATACCTCCAACTCGGTGGCCACATCGATAGCTGTTACTTTCCCGCGAGTTTGCATCAACAGCAGCGTCGCTACCAACCGGTCCGCTCCGAACTGTTCGGCATCGAGCCATATTTCGAACGCGAAGGTGGTTATATCGAATTTCGGATCGGGGACTTCCAAACCGAATTCGGAATCATCAACAGTGCATTCTCGCCGAATTTGCCGACACCCGGCCCGGCCGGAGCCATCCTCTACTGGGCCGTGGACGATCTGGAGGCGAGCCTTCAACGACTGTTGGACCTCGGAGCAACACCGCACGATGGTGCCCGCGTTCGCGGCGAAGGATATGTGACCGCCTCTGTTGTCGATCCTTTCGGCAATATTCTCGGGATCAGGTACAACGTCCATTACTTGGCCATCGCTGCAGCGAGGACCGGAAAATGAATCTTCCCCCACCCTATTGAGCCAAGCCGGGTCAGGTGCGTAGGCTTTGCTCTTCATCGCAGCGGATCGGCAGCTGTTGACAGACCCAAGGAGGTGGAACCCATGATCGTTGGTTCAGGTCGGGCGTTCACACCTTCCGGCTGCCAGTAGTCCCGTCGCCGGGACCGGCAGGAGCGCTCATCGGTACTTCCCCGAAAGACGTTCCTTTGCAAAAGCTTTCCTATCCTCAACTAGTTCTTCGCCTGCGTTCTGCCGGCTGCGTCTTCGCCGAGGACGAAGCCATCCTGCTGCTGGCTGAGAACGCATCGGAATCCGAGCTGACGCAGCTGGCCGATCGACGAGTGAGCGGTGAGCCGCTGGAATACGTCCTTGGTTGGGCGAACTTCTGCGGCCACCGTATTCTGGTTGACCCAGGTGTCTTTGTGCCGCGACGCCGCACCGAATTTCTCGCTGAATCTGCGTTGGCTCTGACCCTGCCGGGTTCATCGGTTGTGGTGTTGGATATGTGCTGCGGCACTGGTGCTGTCGGCGCGGCGATGCTGGCAGCTCGTCCCGCAATCAGGCTCTACGCTTCCGATATCGCGCCGGTGGCGGTGGCCTGCGCTCGACGAAATCTTCCCAGATGTCGGATTTACCTGGGGGACCTGTTCGATCCGCTGCCGGTTTCACTGAAAGGTCGGGTGCAGATTTTGGTGGCCAATGCACCCTACGTTCCCACTACTTCCATTCACCTCATGCCGTCGGAGGCCAGAGACCACGAACCGCTATCGGCGCTGGATGGGGGAGCCGACGGACTTGAGGTGCAACGAGCTGTCCTGGCTCATGCCGGTGAATGGCTCACAACCGGCGGTCATGCCCTGATGGAGACCAGTCGCGAACAGGCATCCGCGACCCTGAAGTTATTCACCGCAAATAATTTCGAAGCTCGGCTGGCTCGATCCGATGACGTCGACGCGACCGTTGTGATCGGCAGACTGCACCACTGAATTGCGGCATTCTCAGCAGTGGATGCCTAGCATCAACCTCATGCACTTGGATCTCGGCTATCGGAATGCCCTCCTGGTTTCGACCTACGACAGCGAGAACGCCGGTCGGGACGACATCG
>JBBSUU010000277.1:0-4782 GCA_038234115.1 Mycobacteriales bacterium | reverse complement strand
GATGACACCTTGGACAAAAGTGATGTGTTCGTACAACGCAACCAGCTGACCCAACACCGAGGGGGTCAACCGTTGGGACAGGATTGAGGTGGACGGGCGGTTGCCCGGCATCACCTTGTGGGGAGCGACGGCTTCAGGGGTGCCCTCCGCCAGAATCTCTTCAAGGCTCTTGCCGAAAGCCAGGGCCGCGGCCTGGGCAAAGAAGTTCGACATGAACAGGTCATGGACATCGGATTCGCCGTCCACCAACTCATGATTCGGTTCGATGAATCCGATGAAGTCCGCCGGGACCAGACGGGTGCCCTGATGGATCAACTGGTAGAAGGCGTGTTGACCGTTCGTGCCCGGCTCGCCCCAGAAAACCTCGCCGGTGTTGACGTCGACTGCGGTGCCGTCGATTCGGACCGACTTGCCGTTGCTTTCCATTGTCAGCTGCTGCAGGTAGGCCGGAAACCGGATCAAATACTGCGAGTAGGGCAATACGGCATGCGATCCGGCATCGAAGAAGTCCCCGTACCAGATGTTCAGCAGTGCAAGGAGAATTGGCGCATTCTGGGCAAAATCTGCGGTCCGGAAATGTTCGTCCATCAGGTGAAAACCATCGAGCATCGACCGGTAGTTGTCCTCACCGATGGCCACCATCAAGGACAACCCGACCGCGGACTCGAAGGAGTAGCGACCACCGACCCAATCCCAGAAGCCGAACATATTTTCGGTGTCGATACCGAAATCGCTGACCAACTCGGCATTGGTCGAAACCGCAACGAAGTGCTTACCGACCGCGGCCTGCGAGTCTTCCTCGGAAAGCCCGTATCTGGTGGCGAGTCCCTTGGTCAGCCAAGCTCTGGCCAGCCGCGCGTTGGTCAGTGTCTCCAAGGTGGTGAAAGTCTTTGATGCAACTATGAAAAGTGTTTCAGCCGGGTCCAGGTCGTGGGTTTTCTCCCAGTTATCGGTGGGGTCGATATTGGAGATGAAGCGGAACTCGATGTCCCGGTCCGAGTAGTCGCGCAGGGCCTCGAAAGCCATTACCGGACCCAGATCAGAGCCACCGATGCCGATATTCACCACGGATCGGATCTTTTTACCGGTCGCCCCGGTCCACTCCCCGGATCGGATCCGACCGGCAAAAGATGCCATTCTGGTGAGCACCTCATGGACGTCGGCGGCGATATTCTGACCATCAACCTGCAGGGCAGCACCCGGTGGCAACCGCAGCGCTGTGTGCAGCACCGCACGATCTTCGGTCGAATTGATGTGGTCCCCGCGAAACATCGCCTGGATGTGGGCGGCCAAATCTGCAGCCTCGGTGAGATCCAAGAGGAGTCCGAGTGTCTCGCGGGTGATCCGATGCTTGGAGTAGTCAATGTGTAGATCGCCGGCATCGACGGTCAGTTCGGTGCCCCGCTTCGGATCCCGGTCGAAGAGTTCGCGCAGATGCAATTCCTTGACCTGCACGAAATGGGACTTCAACGCTTCCCATTGATCCGACGTCGTCGCACCGGTGGTTTCGGCAGTCACAGAAAACTCCCCATTCGTGGTCATTTGGTAATTGTTCCAGTGTGGTGACCGCTGCTCTCGAGTCCGCTCAGGGGTACCGCACCCAACAAACCGTAGTCGTGCGGGCCTGCTGGGATACCGGCGGGCCACTTCGGATTCGTCAGGTTCGGCGGACACGGCGAGAGCCGTGCTGATCGCCTGGATCAACACGGCCCCCGGCCGTCAGGGTCTTCGGTGACTAGCCCTGCACATCAACCAGAGTCAACGCCAACAGGCCGTCCGGCCCGGTATGGGAGACCGCACCGAGATACCGTTCGCCGGCCGGTACGCCGGACCAGCTCACCGTGATCGGTGCGACTTCCCCGGTTACGGCTTGGGTCGGAGCGCTGTCGATCGTCAGGGTGCCGCCCGGGGTTGCCGAGATCACCCAGTTCTGCAGCAGGAAGGCCAGCGGCGCATGTGGGACCGTATATCCGTGGATGACCAGGGTGTACACGCCCGCCGCCGGCAGCGTGATCGAAATACTTTCATCGGTACCGCTATTGCCGCTGATAGCAACTATTTCACCGGCCGGGTCAAGCAGGTACAGGTCCAGATCGTCCTCGCCGGGGATCTTGAGATCCCACTGCGAGTAGGCCGCCCCGGTCAGATCGACCGGAACCGAAACAACGCCGGCGCCATCATCTGCACTGGGATACGTCTGGTCCGGATCCTGCGAAATCAACCCTTCGGTGTTGGTCGGTGCCACCAGGCCGTGTGCGGCCGCGGTGTAAGCACCGGCGTAGCCGAACTTAACATCGAACGAGGCACTGCCACTCTCGCCGCTCCCGGCCACTCTGGCCGGCGCCTTGAGAGCCAGGCCCTGTACCGCAATCGGGCTCCGAACTTCGTAACCGCTGCACTTCCAGGTCAAGGAGCCGGTGCGCCCTTCATCAGCCGGCCCACCGCCGTTATTGGTGATGGTCACCTGATAGGTGGCAGTTTCCCCCGGCCGCAAGGTGATCTTCGAAGGTGTCACCGTCACGTCATAACCTTTCGGGGCTACCACCTTTGCTTTGAAGGTGACCTTTCGGTCGGCAACGCTGGTCACCGTCCGGCTGACCGTCTCCGATCCGGCCAGCGATGAAATGCCGATTGACGGATAGTTGAGGCCGGTCGCCAGGGTGGAAATACCCTGGGTTGCCAGCCCGGCGCAGGTCGCCTCCGGCTCGGGGCCGAAGATCTGCGGACCCTGGTCGCACAGGAAACCGAGGTAGTCGAGGTACCCGATGTCGTAGGTGAGACCAGGATTGAAGGCAGAACCCCTGTCATTGACCCGCCCCGGGTTGACCATCCCGGCACCCATTGCGAAGGGTCCCGCCTGGGTCTTGCGGTCATTGTCCTTGACCTGGGTATTGGCAGTCGTCATGATGGCCGATTTCGCCTGGGCCGCAGACCAATCCGGGTGGGCCTGCTTCACCAACGCGTAGACGCCAGCCACGATCGGACTGGACATCGAGGTGCCGGCGATTGCCTGGAAGAGTTCACCGTTCGGTTGTTCGTCATCGTCGGCAAAAGGCGTATTGCCCGCCAGGATCTGGACACCCGGCGCGGTGATATCGGGCTTGATGATATCCGCAGCGGTCGGATTCGGTCCGCGTGAGGAGAACAACGCCATACTCGGGGCGCTCGGCCAGATCCAGGTGCCACCGGTAACCAGCGTGGCTTTTGCATTGGCATGGGCCCGCAACCAGACCTTGACCCGGAGGCCATCGGCATAGCCGACGTGCACCGTCGGAACGTAGAAGTTATCCGTGTTGAGGTTGTCCACATCGGAGGCGTTGTACAAGATCATGCCGGCCCCGCCGGCCTGGAACACTTCCAAGCTCTTTGCCGCACGACCATTACTGCCACGCTTGCACAGCACGATCTTGCCGGTCACCTTGGCCGGGTCGAGACTGCCGTCCAGGCACAACTCACTATCGGCCGGGGCGCCCAAACCGGAGACCTCGGCATCTACCACGGCGAGGTTTCCGGTCCCGAGAGTCACCGACGCGCCGGTGATGGTAGGACCACCGCTGAGCTTGATCTGTCCGCGATAGACCTGCTTCTGGGTATTGGCACCCACCGCGGTAACCCACGGCACATCGGCCGGACCGCCGATGGTGGCCGCTCCGGGTCCGTCGTTGCCGGCCGAAACAGCCGAGAACACGCCGGCGTCGGCGGCGAAGAGGAAGGCGAGGGTGTCCGCGCTGACAAGTGCTGCGCCACCACCGATCGAATAGTTGATCACATCGACGCCGTCGGCAACCGCCTGGTCGATGGCTGCGGCCAGATCGGAGGTGTAACCACCGCCGTTACCCAGGGCCTTGTAGGCGATGATCTGGGCACGGGGGGCGATACCGGAGATCTTGCTGATATCCCGACCGAAGATGCTCGCCTGGACATTGGCGTTGCCGGCGGCGGTGGAGGCGGTATGGGTGCCGTGTCCATTGTCATCACGGGCAGAGTTGAACTCTGCCGGTGCCAGACCCGACAACGCGCGATAGGTATCCAGAATCTGACGAGCGCCGATCAGCTTGTTGTTGCAGGTGAAGGGGGCGTCGTTCGGGTTGCCCGCGGTGGCGCCGAACTGGCAGGCCGATCGCTTCGAACTGTTCAGCGGCTCGATCGGTGCAGGGTAGGTTCCATCGTCGGCAAAACTGGGATGCTCGGGCCAGATACCGGTGTCGATGACGCCGACCACCACGCCCTCACCGGTAATGCCGCTCTTCCAGGCTTCACCTCGCCCGGTCAGTCCGAGGAATTCCCCGAGCGCGTCCGGTGGGGTCGCATTGCCATAACCATTTCCATTGGGACGTGACTCCTGCGCCGGCTGGCGAAGTTCATCCGGGAGCACCAGCGCAACCTTGGTATTTCCGGCGACGGCTTGGGCCTGGTCGTAGGACATGACAGCCGAGAAGCCGTTCAGAGCATTCGTATAGTCCTGTACCTTCGTTTCGGCCGCAACGCCGGACTCGACCAGGACGGCGTCATGGGTGTCCTGCAGCGTTGCTTCTTGGGCGCGTGCAGCCGGATCACCGAGGTCTGCCGCTGGTACCGTGGCCACCAAGGGGTCGGCCGCCAGCACGACAATGTAGCTACCGCTGGGACTTTCGACCACAGTCTTACCACCCGGATCGCCGGACGTTGGCGCGGCGGGCGGATCGTCTGCGATGGCGGCGGTACCCGGCGAGAATGCCGAGAGCAGCAGAACCGAAAGCCCAACAATTGCCGTACTTCTGCGGGCCGAACGCTTTTTCGAAT
>JBBSUU010000276.1:0-4783 GCA_038234115.1 Mycobacteriales bacterium | reverse complement strand
GCCTCGGTGCCGCCGAACGGCATTTGCATATGGGTGTGGGCATCGATACCGCCCGGGACGACGTACTTTCCGGTGGCATCCAGGACCGTGTCAACCGAACCTGCCAAGTCGTTGCCGAGCAGAACCGACCCGGGTGCAAGCACCGCGGCGATAGTTTCCCCGTCGATGAGGACGTCGGCCAGAGCGCGACCCGTCGACGACACTACGGTACCGCCGGTGATGAGAGTGGTTGTCATTGTTCGACTCTCCGGATCAGCTACGGGGCCACGATGGTGTTGTAGGCATCCGGACGACGATCGCGATAGAACTGCCAGGAATTACGCACCTCGCGCAGCACATCCAGATCCAGGTCACGAATGACAATTTCCTCAGTGTCGGTGGAAGCGATATCACCGACAAAGTTTCCCCGCGGATCGACGAAATACGAACTGCCGTAGAAGGTCACGGCTTCATCGCCGAACTCTTCTGTTTCGGTGCCGATCCGGTTGTTGGCGCCGACGAAGTACTGGTTGGCCGCGGCGGCTGCCGGCTGCTCGAGTTCCCAGAGCCGGTTGGACAGCCCGGGTTTGGTGGCCGAAGGATTGAAGACGATTTCGGCGCCGTTGAGTCCGAGTTCGCGCCAGCCTTCTGGAAAGTGCCGGTCGTAACAGATATTGACACCGATCTTGCCGGCGGCCGTTTGGAATACCGGCCAGCCGGTGTTGCCCGGACGGAAGTAGAACTTCTCCCAGAACTGGGGCAGATTCGGGATGTGGTGCTTGCGGTATTTGCCCAGGTAGCTGCCGTCGGCATCGATCACGGCGGCGGTGTTGTAGAGCACACCGGGCTGTTCTTCCTCGTACACCGGCAGCACGATCACCATGTGGTGTTCCTTGGCCAAAGCCTGGAAGCGTTCCACCGTCGGACCGGGCACGCTCTCGGCGTACTCGTAGTACTTGGCGTCCTGGGTGATGCCGAAATACGGCCCGTAGAACAGTTCCTGAAAGCAGATGACCTGAACGTTCTGCGCCGCTGCATCACGAACGAACTGTTCGTGTTTGGCGATCATCGACTCCTTGTCGCCAGTCCAGGTTGCTTGGGTGATGGCCGACCGTACTACCGTCATGTGCAATATCCTTTCGCTGAGCTGTCGGTGAGAAACAGCTCTCTGGCAACGCATCCCGGTGGGATCGATGAATCCGAACAGTGCCGGAGCGGGCAATGCTGGCAGATGGAAAATTACCGGCCGGCACCGCCCCCGCCGGGAGGCGTTTTGTTATTATCGGAGATGAACATTTCTCCGAGGTCTCACTGTGTGACGTACCCGTAACGATGTCAAGGGTCTTGA
Organism: Mycobacteriales bacterium; assembly: GCA_038234115.1. GTDB lineage: Bacteria > Actinomycetota > Actinomycetes > Mycobacteriales > Nakamurellaceae > Nakamurella. Next base: position 3,456 of record JBBSUU010000276.1, on the reverse strand, counting down.
ACAACTTTTGAAGGGATTGGCAGATGACTGACGCTGCTGCCGGTTCACTCGACCGAATCGTTACCGAATTGGAGACCAGGACACCGGAAGGAATCGCCGCGGCCGTGTCTCGGTTGATCCACGGCGGTGACTTCGGCGTCGGGACGAGACTTCCGACCGTCCGCGACGTGGCCTCGGCGCTCCAGGTCAGTCCGGCGACGGTCAGCAATGCCTGGCATGCCTTGAGCGGGGCGGGTTTGATCCACTCTCGTGGGCGGGCCGGGAGTTTCGTCCTGGCGCCATCGAGCCCTTGGATGCCCAAGCACTACCGAGAGCTCGGCGGGACGTCGATGCCGACCAGACTGGATTTATCCACCGGTACCCCCGACCCGCTCCTGCTCCCCGAATTGGGCCCGGCGCTGAGCAAGGTGCCTTCCAGGGCACACACGGAGAATTATTACGAATCAAGAGTTCTGCCCGAGCTCGAGCGCAAGTTGCGGTCCGACTGGCCGTTCCGGCCCGGAGCTCTGACCATCACCGACGGTGCCCTGGATGCCATTTCCCGATGTTTGGAGGCGGTGGTGCGATATGGCGACCGGGCAATCGTCGAGGAACCGGGCTTCCCGCCGATTCTCGACCTACTGGAACATTTTGGTGTTCAGCCGTTGCCGGTGCGAATGGATGCCGACGGACTGCTCCCCGACGAGTTCGCGGCTGCACTCATTCTCAATCCCGCTGCCATCATCCTGCAACCACGAGCACACAATCCGACCGGTTGCAGTATGAGCGCCACGCGCGCCCGTGAGCTGTCCGGATTGATCGAGACCCACTCGCGAACATGCCATCCGATTGTGATCGAGGACGACCACTCGGGGGAGATCAGCACGGCAGCAGCAGTCAGCCTCGGTCGCTGGCTTCCGGCCCAGACCGTGCACATTCGTAGCTTCGCCAAATCGCACGGGCCAGATCTTCGAGTGGGCGCCCTGGCGGGTGCTTCAGCGGTGGTCGAAAGGGTGTTGGCCAGACGAATGCTGGGGCCGGGTTGGACGTCCCGAATGATGCAGACGGTGCTTTATGAGTTGCTGACCGCATCGGCGTCGGTAACGGAGCTGTCCGAGGCGCGAATGGTCTACCACGCACGGCAACGGGCGATGTCCGCATCATTGGTCAGAGAAGGGATCGCGCATCTGCCCGCTGATGGGATCAACACCTGGATCCAGGTGCGGAACGAGCGAGCAGCGAAGTTATCCCTGGCAACGGCCGGCATCAGGGTGGCAGGTGGCCAATCTTTCTTCACCGCGCCGATGGAAAATCAGCAATTCCTGCGCGTCACGGTTGGTCGAGTGCGAGAGGACTTCGACCAGGTGGGCGCGATGTTCGCAGCCGCCGCTGTTGCTGATTGATCCATCCCCGCAGCTGAGCGTCGAGATGGAGCAATGTGAATCACGAACGGATGACGATCCCCCTTTTGAGTGCCCGAATTGGCCTACTCATGGGCAGTCATGACGTTCCGGTGGTCCATTTAGGTATCGATAGGGTGAAATCACCCATCCAGACTAACGTTTCCGGTAACTCTGTGCGAATCTATATGCAGATGCATGCAAGCGAGTCGCCCGGTGGGCCTCGGAAAGCAGCATCCGGATCGAATAAGTAGAAGCGGAAGTCGACGCCGTGGCTCTTTTCGCGATCAGCCCTCCCCGACTCGTCTCTACCGATTGTGAAGGTATTCGCCATGACCATGCTCCTTGCTGCCCCTCGTGCCCCTCGGGATGACTTTGACGTCATCGACGCCGATCCCACCCCTTCCGTCAGTGCCGCACCAATCGTCGCGGATCTGCGAACGGCCGGCCGAGCCCTCTGGGGGACCGGTAAGGAAAAACTGGCCCAAAAGCTTGCCCAACTGCCTGCTGCGCTTTCTCTCACCGGCACCCGTCGTCGGGCCCCTATCACCGATAAGCCCCGCGTAGCAGGAATTATCGCGTTGGTTCCGGCTCACAACGAAGAGGCCGACATCGCGCGGACCATCGATGCACTGCTGGCCCAGACCCGCCGGATCGATCGCATCGTGGTGATCCTGGACAACTGCACCGATGACACCGCAAAGATTGTTGCGCGTTATCGCACGGTCACCAGTTTGGTCACGGTGGGCAACATCGACAAGAAGGTGGGTGCCCTGTCGCAGGGCTGGCAGCGCTATGCCGCCGACTACGACTTCGTTCTGGGCGTCGATGCCGACACCAGCCTGCAGAGTGATGCAGTGGGGCAACTCGAGGAGGAAATGGTACGTATTCCCTCCGCTGCCGGCGTGATGGCGCGTTACACCTTCGATATGAAGTTGGGCGCGACATTCGCTGCCCGCCAGCTGATTCGCGCCCAGCGAATGGACTTTGCCTCCTGGCTCACCGACATCATGGCCAAAGAGCGTTCGACCTATGTTCTCGGCGGGCAGGCAACCCTGTTCCGGGTCAAGCACCTGCAGGACGTTGTCACCACCCACGAGCGAAACGCCCCATGGGACCCGGACGCTCAGGTGGAGGACATGGAACTCACCTGGCGGCTGCACGAAGCCGGCCGCAAGACTCTGGTGTCGGCAACCGCGCGCGCCTACGCCGGCCCAATGGTTACCGTCAAAGGCTTGATGGGACAGCGCCGCAAGTGGGATGAGGGCATGGCTGCACTGCTCTGGAAGAACAAGATGCCGGACAAGAACACCCTGATTCCCTGGAAGCAGCAGGTTTCGATGTTCGCCAACGGCGCCGTCCGGTTGATCTTTGCGCTGATGTTGGCAGCGTCACTATCGGTCCACCAGTTTGTCTGGTCACCGATCTGGCTGATTCCGATCGGCATCAGCGTGCTGCTCAACCTGAAAGTCGCTTGGCGTACCCCGGACCGAACTGCGGGCGACATCATCTACGCGCTACTGATCCTGCCGGCCGAGATCTGGACCTTATCCAGGATCTGGTCGACCGTCACGTCGTGGCTCAACATCTGGTTCGGCGCCCGTCGCGATGGCTGGGCGGTACAGGCGGCGGCCGAAAATGGTAGTGGCGGCGGCAGTCAGGTTCTCGGAAAAATGGCGGGTTATAGTCTGCTTCTCGCCGCCGGTGTTTCGGTGCTGACCTGGTGGTGGACCACGCAGGCCGGCACGCAGATCCAGGAGAGAGTCCTGACAACCGGCTGGTCGGTCCTGACCGTCTTGACCGTCGCCCTGACCGGGTTTGCCTTCCTCAAACTGCTCAAGCCAACTCGCGGCTACAAGCCGTGACCCGGAGCGAAGTCCTGACCAACTCCGGACCGGAGTTGACCAACTCCGGGCCGGAAAATAAGCCTCCGTTTGACACCTGGCGTGGCCTGAATCTGCTGTACGCCTTGATCACCCGCCGGCTGGCGGCAGATTTGGACAAGCACACCGAGCTCAGTCTCTCCACCTATGAGATTCTTTCCGATATTGCTGACGCCGGTGGCGAATGCCGTCTC
>JBBSUU010000275.1:0-4791 GCA_038234115.1 Mycobacteriales bacterium | reverse complement strand
CCCAAGAATGGGCCTACACCCAGGCCTGGCAATCAAATGAACACCGAAGCCAAGCCCTCCCCGCATTCCTGCACCGCTACAACTACCATCGGCCCCACACCGCAATCAAAGGCCTCACCCCCGTCATGCGCACGACCACCGATACCAACCTCTATGGGTACAACAGCTAGGAGCGACTTTGACAAGCGCAATCTTTGTGGTTGGCATTTTGGTCATCGTCAGTTATCTGGCAGTGAAGAAGGTAGATGTCATTCAGGTCGGGGCGACAGCCAGATCTGTTGAAACACACGAACGCGGAGGCAAGCGCCAAACAGTCATCGTGGTTCTCGTTCTGGTGCTTGCCGGTGGCTCCGGATATTATCTGCGCAAATCTGCCCTCGATCGCGAAATTGCCTCCGCCGCAACGCAAACAAGCATTTCCGGCGGTGTCATCTCACCACTGGGTGACCTATCGACCTTCCAAACCATCACCCAGAGCACCCTGGACCTGCTCGCGGCCGGAGACCAAACCGGCGCCACCACCAGAGTGGAAGATCTGGAGTACGAATGGGACGCCGCGCAATCCACCCTTAAAGCCAAAGACGGCGCCGAATGGACATCGATCGACGGCAAAATAGACACCGTGTTGCGGGAACTCAGATCCACCAGCCCGAATTCGGTCAGCGAAACCGCCGCTCTACAAACTCTTCTCGCTGGATTGACCTAGGCAATCACCACCTCCGTGGGTGCGCGCCCGCCGTCGAGCCCGCGGTTCGACACGCGCGAGACGCAGGATCGTCGCCACTACAGTCGAGGGATGGCCCAGGTACTGGTGGTTGAGGATGATGAGACGATCGGGCGGACCCTGGCATCGAGTCTTCGCGTGCACGGTCACACCACCCGATGGGTGACCACAGGCGGCGCCGCGGTAAGCGCCGCTGACCATCAGGTATTTGATTTGGCACTGCTTGACCTTGGTTTGCCAGACATGGACGGCGTGGAGGTCTGCCGCCTTCTGCGGGCGGCCCAGCCCGCTTGTGTGCTGGTGGTACTGACCGCGCGGAATGAGGAGATCGACGTGCTGGTCGGGTTGGAGGCGGGTGCAGATGACTACCTGACCAAGCCGTTTCGGCTCGCGGAGTTGTTGGCCCGGGTCCAGGCGCACCTGCGCCGCGGCCCGGCTATGGCCGTTGCCGACCCGTCCGGAACAACCATCATTCGGTTGGCTGCACTGGAGATCGATGGCACGGCCCGGCGGGCCCATCTGGGCAGTGTGGAGATCATGCTGCGGGCAAAAGAATTTGATCTGCTGTCCCGGTTGGCGGCCGAGCCGGGGGTGGCGATCTCTCGATCGGCGTTGATGGCAGATGTGTGGGATGAGAACTGGTTCGGCTCCACCAAGACCTTGGACGTCCATATGGCTGCCCTACGCCGCAAACTGGGTGAGGCGGCGACTGTGAGCGGCCAGCGGGCGCCGCAGATCGTCACGCTGCGGGGGCATGGGTTCCGTTTGGAGCCCACTTCGACGCAGAACAACCTGGGGTGACCCGCGGCCCCGGATCAGCGCCCGCGCAGCTTCTTCAATTGCCGCCGTTGCCCCGCGGGGTGTTCACAGCTCACGCAGGGCGCTGATGGCAGGCCTGCTTGCGGTGCGAGTAGCTGCCCCGATGACGGCCATGAGCGCGAGAATTGTGACAGCTACCACGATCCCGAGGTAGACCCAGGGGATGGCGATCGACAACGGTGGCGGGTCGAACACCCCGGTGAGTACTTTAACCAGCATCACCGAGAGGACGGTGCCGGTTACCGCGCCGGCGGCCAGGCCGACAACGGCGAGCACCGCGGCGTCGCTGCTGATCATGCCGCGCAGGTGTTTGCGGGTGGCGCCCAAGGCGGTGGCGATTGCGTAGGTCCGGCGCCGTTCGGTCAACCCAAGACCAAGGACCAAGCCACCGGCGGCGATGGCCAACAGGAGCGCGAAGCTGAGCTCGACGCGTGTGAGACCGGTGAGGTCGACGGCAGTGAGACTGGAGCCGATGGTTTGTCGTGTGGTGGTGATGTCCGTGACGGTGGCGGACGATCCGAGTATGGACCGCAATTGCTGGGCTACGGCAGTGGTGTTATGCCCACCGGTGTCGACGAGTAAGGCCCCCGCCGCGTCGTTGCCGGTCTGTGCGGTGATATATGCAGCGTTGACGACGAAGAAGCTGTCCTTGGGTGCGGTGGGGAATTCGCTGACTACTCCGACGTAGTGGAACGGCACGGTGGTGAGTTGGTTGGTACGCCCGTCGATAAGACGCAGGTTAATGGAGTCGCCGACCCGCAGTTGATAGTCCTTGACCGTCTCTGCCGATACCAGGATCGAGTCCGGTTGAGCGGCCAGGGTACTCATCAATTCGGTGACAGTGCCGCCGGAGAAATAGGTGTCCTTCAAAGCTGTTGCCGAGGTGATGGTGCCGGGTCGCACACCGTATAGGTCCTGTAGGTCGGCGCCGATGTAGGCGACCCTGTGCTGCACCGGTTCCACTGCTCGGACTCCCGGCACGGCGCGGATCGACCCGAGTTGCCCGGCGGGCGCCGGGATGCCAGGGGCCGGGGTGACGGTCACGTCGGCGCCGTTGGTCAGTTGCGCGTCGGCCTCGGCCTGCTGGGTGTAGGTGGCGTTGAAAGTGGCGGTGGAAGCGGCAAAAGCGATGGCCAGGGAGAGGAGCACGATCGCGCGGGTCAGCGGGCGGCGTTGTCGAGAGATCCCGGCCACGACCGAGGCGGATAGGCCCCCGGCCAGCGGGCGCAGTGCCCGCCGCAGAACCGGCCGGCCGCGTCCCAGAAGGAGGTCCGCCATCCGCCAGGTGAGCAACCCGGCGCCGATCCACAACAGAGCGGGCCCGGCAAGCGCCCAGTAGGAAACCGCGATGGTCGGACACCTTCGGGTGCGAGGACGAGCTGGTAGTTGGGACCGCTGGTTGCGGTGAATACCAACCCGGCCAGAATCAGCAGTATCGCGTCCAGGCCGTAACGAGCCCAGGCCGGGTACCGCAGCGTCGCAACGGTTGCTCGTCCGGAGGTGACGGTGGCCCGCCGCAGATCACGCCTGGCAGGCACCAGGATCGTGGTGGCGGCGATGGCCATCCCGGCGGCTGCCGAGACCAGGGCCCAGATGATCGCAGCGGTGGGGGTGACGCCGAAACTGGCGGTCCCGAAGGCGATCTGACCGACCAAGGCGGCGCCGGCCAACCCGAGGACAGCGCCAACAAGTCCGGTCAGGACGGCCTCGGCTCCGGCAAGTCGGGTGAGCTGGGCGGCGGTGGCGCCGCGGGTCCGCAGCAGCGCCTGCTCACTGCGGCGCCGGGTTGCTCCGGAGGCGGTGATGGTGGCGGTGAGCAGGGCTGCCAGCACCGCGCCGGGCAGGCCAAGGAATCCGAACAGCACCTGGGCGTAGGCGGCGTCGGCACGGGCAGCGTCGAGGGCGGAGCCGAGGTTGTTCCCCACCATGGCGCCACCGGTGGTGGCGGCTTCAAAGTTATGGGCTGCGGCGGTGACGGCAGTGTAGGCAGCTGCCGGATCGGCGGGGAGCCGATGGTCTAGCTGCACATGGACCTGCGTGCTGACCAGGTCGGGACGGGTAGCGGCGAGGGGGTCGAATAATTGGTGCCAAACCTTGGTGGGCAGCAACAGCACGTTGTCCGGCGGGGCGGTTCGCTGGGCGCCGACCGGCGCCCCGATCTTCTGGAACAAGCTGTCGGCCTGGGGGAGATCCACGACCCCATCGACGGTTACGGTAACCGGAGGTAGGCCGGCGATGGCGATAGCAATGGCGTCACCGGGGGCGGCGTGCAAGTTCGCTGCCGTCTGTTGGGCCAGCAACACGCCGGTATCGGCACCGACCAGGGTGCGAACCTCCGTGGGGAACAGGATGCGGTAGTCCTCGGGTAGGCCGAGAATAACTGCGGGACCTGTGGTTTGGGTGGTTGCACCGGTTGTTGCAGATAAGCCGGTGCTGGCGGCGAATCCTACGGCCGCGCTCCCGGAGACACCGGTGGTGTCGTGCACGATGTTGAGGATGGGCGAGGGGTCGGTGCCCGGCTCGACCTGGATTTGCCAGTCGATACCGACCCCGCGCACGGCCCGGTCGGTCATGGTGGCCTGGGAGTGGGCGAGGAAAGCACCCAACGACGCGAGCAACGCTACCGCGACTGCGATCCCGGCGGCGGCGGCGAGGAGTCGTCCGGGTCGGCGGCGGACCAACCCCCGCATCCAAAGGGTGATCACGACCGAGCCCCGAATCCGGCGGTTGTCGCGGTGGGGGCGAGTACACGGCCGTCCAACATTGCCCACGTTTCAGGCAGCCGGGCCGCGATCAGGGGGTCGTGGGTGGAGATCACCAGGCCGGCACCGAGTTCCTCGGCGGCCTGCAGCAGCACATCCACGACCACGGCGCCGGTCTGGTGGTCGAGTTGGCCGGTGGGCTCATCAGCCAGGATGAGCGCGGGGTGGGCGGCGATGACCCGGGCGACGGCCACCCGTTGCGCCTGTCCACCCGACAATTCCTGGGGAAGCTTGCCCGCGAGATCGGCAATGCCCAGACGCCGCAGTGCGGTGAAGGCCAGTTCCTGGGCTTCGGCGTTGGGGGTATTGGCCAGCAGCAGCCCAAACGCCACATTTTCCAGCGCGTCCAGTGCCGGGAGCAGGCTGGGGCCCTGAAAAACGATGCCAACTCGGCCAGGTCGAGCCAGCGGGTGCCCACCCAATCCGGGCCAGGAAACGGTACCTGCGGTAGCGGTTTCCAGACCGGCCATCAGGTGTAGCAGGGTG
>JBBSUU010000274.1:0-4795 GCA_038234115.1 Mycobacteriales bacterium | reverse complement strand
CGCCGACCACACATCGGCGAATGATCTGTCCTCGGGCGGCGGCAGTGCGACGCTCATCGGAACCGGCAATCCGAGATCGGCCAGCGACCCAGTCACCAGGTCGATCGGTATCGCCTCATGCCGCAAAAAGCAGGCCAGCAGTGCAGACAACAGTCGGTGTTCATCCTCAGGCCGCTGGGTCCATGCTGTTACCAGGTAGGACAACTTGAAATGGCGGGGCGGAAGGTGACGAGCAGCCACCCGGTTTGCTTCATACTCGTTGATCAGACCGCGTACTCGCCGCCGTAGATCCTCGCGAATATCATAAAGGTAAACATCGATGGTGGGCACATTCCGTCGGCTTGACCAGTCCTTCGTCGGCGCGTCGAAAACAACCTCGACGTCAGTGCCGTCGGCTGCCTCTCGCAAGATCAGCGATCGCAGTGCGGTATCCACCTCATAGATCACCCTTGTGACCATCCTCGATGAAAAGCTCGACGGGTATCGGGTTCTGGACAGACACCAGGGCACAGCGCAATGCCTGATCGGGCATCATCGCGCGCAGCAGGCCGGCTTCAGGCGATGGATCACTATCAATCGATGAGTCGGGATCAGATGCAGCCACCGGATTTACCGGGTCAACCGGTAGGGCTCCTCGCCGCCAATATCGATGTTGCAGCGTCGCTGATTGCGGCGCCGGACTCGTGCGGTGCGAGCGACAACTCGCATGACCCGGCGCACGCGCTAGGGTCTGAAATATGCCCGATCAACACAACAGCGCAGTCCCCCGCAACGGACATGTGGTGCTTGCCGACGCGGATAGCCAAGGGTTTGTCTCGCTGCGGCGTCGTCCCACGGCCAGAGCCGAGAGATACCAGATGGGGCGCGCGTTACGGCACCAGGTTCACCGCTCCAGTCTGGGGGACTGGAAACCACCCTTGGGCAGACCCGATCCGGTACAGCAGATCATGGATTCCCATGAGGGTCGCCTCGAGCGCCTGATCCCGCTGCGGGTGGGACGGATGGTGGCCTCGCCCTACGGATTTCTTCGCGGGACCGCAATTGTGATGGCCGAAGACGTCGCGCACCTGCCGGCGACGGGTATCACGCCGGTAATCTGTGGTGACTCGCATGTGGGCAATTTCGGGTTATATGCCTCTCCGGAGCGTGACCTTGTCATCGATCTGAATGACTTCGATGAGGCGCATCCGGGCGGTTGGGAATGGGACCTTCGTCGCCTTGCCGCCAGCATCTGGGTTGCCGGCCGCCAGAACAATGCAACCGAAGATCAGTGCCGGGAGGCCGTGCTGGCCTGCGTCGCCTCCTACCGAAAGGAGGTGAAACACCTTGCCGGCCAGCCTCTTCTGTCCCGCTCGTACGAGCGCCTGGATGCCGCCAAGCTACTGGAGAAAGCCACCCAGGAATCACTGAGATTGGAGATTGATCGTGCCACCCGCAGGGCACGTGGCCGCACCAGCGACCGTGCATTGCCTCGTTTCACCGAGAAGGTGAACGGCCGTCGACGAATGGTGGAGGAACCGCCACTGATCACCCATGTCAGCGACGCCGAAGCCGATCTGGTCGGAGCGGCCCTGGATGAATACCTGGGAACCCTGGCGCCACATTGGCGTCGGGCCCTGGGGGGATACACCCTGATCGATATCGTGCACAAGGTCGTCGGGGTCGGGAGTGTCGGGCTGCGCGCCTATGTCGCTCTGTTGGAAGGCAGCAGCCCGGACGATGTGGTGTTCCTGCAGCTCAAGCAGGCCCGACGGTCGGTACTGGCCAAGTACGTCCACGGCGACTCGGCCTGGCATGCCCACCAGGGGCAACGGGTCGTGGAGTACCAGCAGGCATTGCAAACAGTCAGTGATCCACTACTGGGGTGGGCAACCGTGGACGGGCGTCAGTACTACGTGCGGCAGTTCCGAAATATGAAGGGCACCATCTCACTTGATGCAATGGACACCCAAGCGCTGACCGACTACACCGGGATCGTCGGCAAGCTGCTGGCCAAGGGACATGCCAGGACCAGCGGCGCCTCGATGATCGCCGGCTATGCCGGATCCTCGGACAAACTCGATGTTGCCATTGCCCGCTTCGCCGGTCTGTATGCCGATCAGACCGAAGCCGACCACCAGACCCTGGTGACAGCGGTGGCCCGTGGCATTCTGCCCGCCGAACATGGCCTATAGCTTCGCCGTTTCCGACCTCGCCACGAGGCCGGCACTTGATCCGGATCTCAGTGCCGACGATGATCCTGAATGGTGATCCGTGGCCCGAAGCGAGGTTTGATCGCGCCGGGGTGCAACTCCAGCAATCGCACCAGGCGATAGCGATGCCCGGTCCAGGGCGCCAGTAGACGCACCATTTGCTCATCATTGATTTTTTGGCCCAGCAGGGACCAGCCAACAAAGGCTGCCAGGTGATAATCCCCGATTGAAAGAGCGTCGGCATCACCCCAGGCCCGTTGAGCGAGTTCAGCCACCGTCCACACACCGATCCCGGGGACGCCGAGCAAGGCTTGCTTGACCGGGCCGAATTCATCGACAGCAGCAGCCCGGCCGACTCTCTCGAGGGATTCCACCATCGAAAGAGTCCGGACGATGGTCGCGCTGCGCTGCGGATCGACACCGGCCAGATGCCAATCCCAGGAAGGAACGAGCTGCCAGGCCCGAAGGGATGGGGGCGTCCACAGTGGGCGCGGAAGCGGTCCCGGCGCCGGTGTGCCGTGTGTCATCACCAGTTTTCGCCAGGACCCGAAAGCTTCCTTTCCGGTCACTTTCTGTTCCAGAATGGCCGGCACCACTGCTTCGAGAACCCGGTTTGTCCGGGCAATCCGCAGACCCGGGTAACGCCGAACAGCGTCGATGAGCAGCGGATGGCGTGGATCGAAACTTTCCGGATCGTCACCACCGCCCAATAGGGTGGGCAGATCCTCGATGAATTCCGCGCCGCCGGCACCCCACACCCGGCAGTCAACCTCCCGAGGACCCAACTGGGTGATACGGAAGGTGACCGGTCCCGAAGCCAGCAGGCTGGAACGCCAGATTGCGCCGTCGGAGGTGCGGTATTGGCACGGGTCCCCGCTCCCCCGACGAAGTGGGCCCAGGGTCATCGCGATGTTGATGTCGAAACTCGGCCGCCAGTTGATACCTGGACCGAACGCCACCGAAGTCCCCACGCCGCAATCCTATCGGCCGAGAGATCAGCGATTCGGACAAGCGGTCGTGGGGTCAAACGGGGATCAGGGAAAGAACTCAGCTGACGCCGAGCAGATCAATCACGAAAATCAGGGTCTTGCCGGAGAGCTGGTGTCCGCCGCCGGCCGGACCGTAGGCCTGATGCGGCGGCACCACCAGCTGGCGCCGGCCACCGACCTTCATTCCCGGAATACCTTCCTGCCACCCGGCGATCAGGCTGCGCAACGGAAAATTGATCGACTGGCCACGGCTCCAGGAGGAGTCGAACTCGTCTCCAGAGGCAAACTCGACACCAAGGTAGTGCACGTCAACGGTGGAGGACGCGAGTGCTTCCGGACCGTCACCCACGATCAGGTCGGTGATTTCCAGGTCTGCCGGCGCCGATCCGGTCGGGAAGTCGATTTCGGGCTTATTACGGGAAGTATCAGTCATACCTGCCATCAAACATCACCTCGGGTCGCGAAGCGAAACGCGGGTGCGCCCACGATGCCGGCGATTCTCAAATCCGGCCACCGGTCAATACCGTGGCGGCCGGTTCCCGTCACCGCAGCAGCCTGGACATACCGCGATCCGCGAGTTTCTTGCCGCCGGTCTGACAGGTCGGGCAGTACTGGAAGGACTTATTGGCGAATTCGACCTGTGCCACCGTGTCCCCGCAAACCGGACAGGGTAGACCGAACATCCCGTGAACCCGCAGGCCGCTTCGCTTCTCGCCCTTCAACCGGGCGGCCTGCTGTCCCACTGACCGTTCGACGGCATCGACAAGTTCCGAACGCATCGCGTCGTAGAGGGCCAGCACCGCCGCCTCGGTGAGTTTCTTCGGGATCGCGAAGGGAGACAGTTTGGCCGTATGCAAGATTTCATCGGAGTAGGCATTGCCAACTCCGGCCAGCCTTGTTTGGTCGGTGAGCACATTCTTCAGGTGTCCCGTGGCGCCGGCCAGAATCTCGGCAAACTCCTCGATGGTTACTTCCAGCGCATCTGGTCCGAGACGGGCGATACCGGGAACTTCCGACGGATCGTGGACCAGCCAGGCGGTCATCGACTTTTTGGTACCGGCCTCGGTGAGATCGAATCCCGTTCCATTGCCGAACCACATCCGCAAGGCGATCGGGCCGCCCATCTTCGGTATCACCGCCGACATCTTGTCCGACCAACGAAGCCAGCCGGCTCGAGCAAGGTGCACGATCAGATGTACCTGACCGGCGCCGGCGGTATCGGAAGGCGGTGTCCGGACGACGAAGTCAAGAAACTTTCCGTGTCGATCGGTTCCGGTGAGGGTGCCGCCGATCAAGGCGTTCGGGCTCGGGTTCACGGTGGCCAGTAGGCCGAGTGCGGTGACCATCACCCTGTCGATCGTCTGCCCGGCAGCATGATCGGCGATGAACTTCGTCAGGGCGGTCACTTCCGGTAGCTCTGGCATTGGCTCATTGTCCCCGACAATGGGTCGCGCAGGAATGCCGGTACGCCTTTTATCCGGGAGCGGACGGAACTACGCCGGCCAATGGCGACTGCGCCGGATGCGGAAATGTGGGCGGCCGAACTGTCGAAAATGCGCAACTGCTGGCGCAGACCGGTCCGGCTCGGTGGATCCAGCAGAAACCATAGAGTGG
>JBBSUU010000273.1:0-4795 GCA_038234115.1 Mycobacteriales bacterium | reverse complement strand
TGCGCATCGACACCCCCGGTGAAGCCGACTACTACCGCAACGGCGGCATCATGCAGTACGTGCTGCGGAACCTGCTCGCGGGTTCCTGAATCAGGACATACTGATGCCCCGGGTCAGTCAGGACCATCTCGACGCCCGACGGTGGCAGATCCTCGATGGTGCCCGTGCCGCATTCGCGCGGCACGGGTACGAGGGCGCCACCGTTCGGATCCTCGAAGAGGAAATCGGGCTGTCCCGGGGTGCCATATTTCACCATTTCGCCGACAAGGCAGCCCTTTTCATGGCGTTGGCGGTTGAGGATGCCGAAGATATGGCGCAGACCGTCCAAGACCAGGGCCTCGTCCAGGTGATGCGAAACCTGGTGGCCGCGCCCAATGCCGGCTGGTTGGGAACCCAGCTCGAGATTTCCCGCCGGCTCCGTACCGATGCGGCCTTTCGGCAGGCCTGGGAGATTCGGTCCGAGGCCATCCGGTCGGCCACCAGAGCCAGGCTGACCCGGCAGCGAGAAGCCGGCACCCTGCGCCTCGATGTCGATATCGATGTGTTGACCGACTACTTGCAGTTGGTGCTCAATGGCCTGGTTTCGCATCTGGCGGCCGGCCAATCCGTTGCTCCCCTGACGCCGGTGCTGGACATGATCGAGGCATCGGTCCGGGCGCAGCCCAGCATGGCCTGATCAGCGGTGCCCCTACTGCCGGGGGAAGGCGCCGATCAGCGCGGCCTGTTCGGTCCGTTCGGCCAACTGCTGGGTCGCTGGATCATTGGTGGCAGCCGACGCCAGCAGCCGACTCACGGCGCGCAGTGCGGTGGCAGATTTCGCCAATAATTCCTGGGCCAGGTCGTTGACCGCCTCGCTCAGGGCGGTCACCGGCACCACTTTGTTGATCAGCCCGATCTCCCAGGCCTCGGTTGCTCTCACCGTTCGGCCGGTTGCACACAGTTCCAGCGCACGACGATGACCGATGGCTTGGGCCAGCCGCTTGGTTCCGGTCAGATCGGGCACCAGTCCCAGGTTGATCTCGAACATCGAGAACTGGGCGTCTTCAGCGGCAATAATCAAATCGCAGGCCAACGCCAGCTGAAACCCGGCTCCCAGCGCGTGCCCTTTCACGGCGGCGATGGAGATAAACCTGGGATCGGCCAACCAGGAAAACCCTTTCTGGAAATTGGCCACCAGGTCAGCCGTGGCGGCCGGTCCGGACGTTGCCATCGCGGCCATCAGTTCGGGCATTGATTTGCGGTCAAGCCCGGCAGAGAAGGTTCGCCCCACGCCCTTCACGATCACCACGCGCACAGTCTCGTCCAGATTCTCACCGATCCAGGCCAAGGCCAGCCAGGTCTGCGGAGTCTGCGCATTGAGGGCTGCGGCGCGATTCAATGTGACCCGCGCTACCCCACCGTCAACTTCGAGAACCACATGACCGGCCTCCAACAGCTGATCGCCGTCGAGTTCCTCGAGTGGGCCCGGACCGGAAGGTGCCTGTTCTGCATTCACCTCCTGAGCTTACGAGTCGCGCCGGCGGTATCAGGACGGCGGTATCAGGACACCAGAGTCAGGCGAGCTCGACGAGTTCCAGATATTCCTCGGACCAGTGATCCTCGGTGCCATCTGGCAGCAGAATGACCCGTTCCGGCTGGAGTGCTGCAACCGCACCGGCATCGTGTGTCACCAGCAGGACCGCGCCTTCATAGCTCTGTAGGGCCTCCAGTACCTGCTGCCGGCTGGCCGGATCGAGGTTGTTGGTCGGCTCATCCAGCAGCAGGACATTGGCAGCGGAGGACACCAGACCGGCCAGCGCCAGCCGGGTTTTCTCCCCACCGGAAAGCGTGCCGGCCTTTTGATCCAGCTGCTCACCCTTGAACAGGAAGGTGCCCAACAGATTTCGAAGTTCCTGGGCACCGGTATCCGGTGCTGCATGGCGGATGTTCTCCCACACGCTGGCGTCCGGATCCAAAGTTTCGTGTTCCTGCGCGTAGTAGCCCAGGCGTAGCCCGAAACCCTGTTCCACCTTTCCGGTGTCCGGTTTCTCGTTGCCGCCGAGAACCTTGAGCAAAGTAGTTTTGCCGGCGCCGTTGAACCCGAGCACCACAACCCGGCTACCCTTGTCGATCGCCAGATCGACACCGGCAAAAATTTCCAATGACCCGTAGGCCTTGGACAGATTCGACGCTGCCAGCGGCGTCCGTCCACACGGAGCCGGGGATGGGAAGCGGATTTTTGCCACCTTGTCGGCCACCCGGATCTGATCCAGTCCGGCCAGCAACCGCTCGGCCCGCTTTGCCATGTTTTGGGCGGCAACCGCCTTGGTCGCCTTGGCGCCCATCTTGGCGGCCTGGGTCATCAGGACCGATGCCTTCTTCTCGGCGTTGGCCCGCTCCCGGCGTCGGCGCTGCTCATCGGCGCTGCGTGCATCCAGGTAGCGCTGCCAGGTCATGTTGTAGGTGTCCATTTCGCCGCGGACAGCATCCAGGAACCACACCTTGTTCACCACTGCCGCCAGCAGATCGACATCGTGGGAGATGATCACCAGTCCCCCGTTGAAGCTCTTCAGAAAATCTCGGAGCCAGACGATCGAATCGTGATCGAGGTGGTTGGTCGGCTCATCGAGCAACAGCATGGTGCCATCACCGGCGTCGGCGGCCGCAAACAGAATGCGCGACAATTCGACCCGTCGACGTTGCCCACCGGACAACTCGTGCATCGGTTGCAGCAAAATTCGTTCCGGCAGCCCAAGGTTGGAACTGATCCGAGCGGCTTCACTCTCGGCGGCGTACCCGCCCAAGTTGGAGAACTGTTCTTCAATGTGGCCATATCGCTTGATCGCCGCATCCCGGGCCGGCCCATCGACGAGTTCGGCCATCTCGATATGCACTTTTGCCAATTCGGCGGCCAGCGAATCGAGACCGCGCGCCGACAGGATCCGGTCCCGCGCGGTGATATTCAGATCACCTTCACGCGGATCCTGTGGCAGATAGCCGACGGGTCCGGTCACATCCACCTTGCCTGCGTAGGGCTTGCCTTCACCGGCCAGCACCCGCAATGTGGTGGTTTTTCCGGCGCCATTACGGCCGACAAAGGCGATGCGGTCGCCGGTTTGGACACGGACGGAGGTATCAGCAAGCAGGATCCGCGAGGCGGCCCGCAGTTCAAGGCCGGTTGCGGTAATCACGTTGGTCGAGTCTACCGGGGATAGCTCGTCCGACCACCGCTTTACGGACGGGAGTTGGTCACAGCGCTTCCTTGGGCAGTGAGCTTTTGACGAACCCGGGCTGCTTTACGAACCCGGGCTGCATTACGAACCCGGGCTGGATCCCCGATCCTGGTTACTTACCGAACCCGGCCCGCTTCAGGGCATCGGCCAAGGAACCGCTCGCCGCCGGGGCCGAACCGCCGTTGGTGGGACGCTGCGGCCTACCACCCGATCCCCGGCCGGCCGGCCGCTCGGGTCGGCTGCTGCGGCTCTGGTTACCCGGTCCAGGCTGCCGCGGATCGCCCGGCTGGGCCCCGGGCTCGTCAGACAATCGCAGGGTGAGCGAAATCCGCTTCCGGGCCGGATCGATCTGGATCACCTTGACTTTGACGACCTGCCCGGATTTCACCACCTCACGTGGGTCGCTGACAAATTTGTCACTCAAAGCCGATACGTGCACGAGCCCGTCCTGATGCACGCCGATGTCGATGAACGCGCCGAACGCGGCCACATTCGTGACCACTCCCTCCAACACCATCCCAGGCCGAAGATCGGAGATTTTCTCGACGCCATCGGCGAAGGTCGCAGTGGTGAAGGCGGGCCGTGGGTCACGACCCGGTTTCTCCAGTTCGGCCAGGATGTCGGTGATCGTGGGAATGCCGAAGGTGTCATCGACGAACTGCTGCGGGCGCAGCGTGTGCAGCAGGGCAACATTGCCGATCAGGCCATCGAGCCCCTGCCCGGTGGTCTGCAAGATCTTGCGAACCACCGGGTAGGCCTCCGGATGCACGCTTGATCGGTCGAGCGGATCCTGGCCACCGGCAATCCGAAGAAACCCGGCGCACTGTTCATAGGCTTTGGGCCCGAGGCGGGGAACGTCCTTGAGTGCTCTGCGAGAACCGAATGGACCGTTGATGTCTCGATAATTGACGATGTTTTCGGCCAAGGTGGTGGTGATGCCGGAGACCCTGGTGAGCAGTGGGACAGAGGCGGTATTGACGTCAACACCGACCGCGTTGACACAGTCCTCGACAACATTGTTCAAGCTCCGGGCCAGGATTCCCTCGGAGATATCGTGCTGGTACTGACCGACACCAATGGATTTGGGATCGATTTTCACCAGTTCGGCCAGCGGATCCTGCAGTCGCCTGGCGATAGAAACAGCGCCGCGAATCGTCACGTCCAAATCCGGGAGTTCCGCAGAGGCATAGGCCGAAGCCGAGTAC
The DNA here is from genome assembly GCA_038234115.1 of Mycobacteriales bacterium. Lineage (GTDB taxonomy): Bacteria > Actinomycetota > Actinomycetes > Mycobacteriales > Nakamurellaceae > Nakamurella. The sequence continues at coordinate 378 of JBBSUU010000273.1, read as the reverse complement.
ACCGAGGCGCCGGCCTCGGAGACAACGATCTTGGCAACCCCCTTGTTGGCGGCGACCAACTCCGAAGCCAGTTTGTCCGTCTCCCGCGAGGCCGTGCCGTTACCGATCGCGATCAGCGCCACGCCGTGAGTGGTAATCATTTTCTGCAGGGTCAACTTGGATTGATCCCACTTGTTGTGCGGTGGATGTGGATAGATGGTGTCGGTGGCAATAACTTTGCCGGTCCCGTCCACCACCGCAACCTTGGTCCCGGTGCGCAGTCCGGGATCCAGGCCAAGCGTGGTCCGGCTGCCCGCCGGCGCCGCGAGCAGCAGATCCCGCAGATTCTCCGCAAACACGATGGCGGCGGCCTGTTCGGGCGGTGGCGGCGCCGGGCGC
>JBBSUU010000272.1:0-4801 GCA_038234115.1 Mycobacteriales bacterium | reverse complement strand
TCTGTTCTCCTGCGAAGGGGATGGACTGCTGGGATGGTGCGGCGTGGGTAGGGAGTGGGGTGGTGCTAACCCTCCTTCTTCGGGGCCAGCCGTTTTTGGGCCGACCGTTCCAGAAGTTGAGTAACCCCGTAAAAAACGAGGCCGAGAATGATGGCGCCGATCACGTAGGCCCAGGCTCGGGTGTAGGCGCTATTGGCGGCCGCGGAGGTGATGCGAGAGCCGAGACCGTTCTGGAGGCCACCGAAATACTCGGCCACCAGCGCCGAAATCACCGCGAGTGAGGAGGCTATTCGCAGCCCGGTGAAGACGAAGGGCAGCGCGCCGGGGATGGTGACCGTTCTGGTGAGTTGCCACGAGGTCGCGGCATAGGCCTTCAACAAATCTCGATGGACCGGCAGGACCTGGCGAAGGCCGCGCAGCGTATTGATGAAGATGGGCGCAAATACGACGATGACCACCACCAAACGACGGGGAGTCTCCGAGGCGGCGCCGTACATCGTGTACAGCACCGGGGCCAGCGCGACGATGGGAACCACAGCGATAGCAGCCACGATGGGCACCAACATCCGGTCCAGGACCGGTAGCCGGGAGGCGAACAGCGCCGCCAAAATCGCGACCACGGCGCCGATGATCAATCCGAAGAACGCATTGGTGCCGGTTGCCAGTGTCGCCTTGGTCAGTACCGGGAACAGGTTGCCGACCTCCGTCGCGATGGCTACCGGACTTGGTAATAGGTACGGCTTGATATCGGCCAGCACGACCAGCAGTTGCCAGCCGATTACCACCATTACACCAAGAATGATCGGTGGCAGGATCACCGCGGTGAAGCCTGCTGAGGCCTCCCGCACTCGGGATCTACCCGGTGGCCCGGTGATATCCGCGCCGGCAATTCCCCCCTGGTGGGAGAGGTCCGCTGATGTCATCGAAGATCCACCCCGAGCTTGCCCATTGCCGGCTGACCATGCAGTGCTTCACGTACCGCAGTGACGCCGGCAAAGAATCCGGCGTCCTCACGCAGATCCTCACCGCGATCCACACCGCGGCCCAGATCGATGTCGATGATCTCCCGGATCTGCCCCGGCCTGGGCGACATCACCACCACCCGGTCGGAGAGAAACACCGCCTCAGGAATCGAATGCGTGACAAAGACCACGGCCGCACCGGTTTCGGAACAGATCTTGACGAGCTCGGTTTGCATGCGTTCGCGGGTCATCTCGTCCAGGGCGCCGAACGGCTCATCCATCAACAGCAGATTCGGCTTCTCGGCCAGCGACCGGGCAATGGCAACCCGCTGCTGCATCCCGCCGGAGAGCTGATCGGGGAACCGGGAACGAAAATCCGTCAGGCCGACGAGTTCGATCAGCTCATTGGCTCGTTCGGCTCGGTCCGCCTTGCTGACACCGTGCAGTTCCAGCGGAAGTTCGATATTGGCCTGAACAGAGCGCCATGGCAACAATCCGGCACTCTGAAAGGCAATCCCATAATCCTGATCCAGCCGGGCCTGCTGGGGCGTTTTGCCGAAAACCGTGATGGTGCCGGCGGTTGGCGTATCCAGATCGGCAATCAATCTCATCAGCGTGGATTTTCCACAGCCGGACGGTCCGATCAGTGAGACAAATTCGCCCGGTGCCAGGTCCAAATCGATACCGGTCAGAGCCGCGACGGTGGCGCCCTTGGCCATCTCGAAGACCTTGTCGACGCCGCGGACGCTGACCGCAGATGGTGCCTTGTTCAGGGGGGTGCTCATATTGTGCTCTCCTGTCGGCGGAACCGTTTGAGGCCCACCGCTATTAATCCGACCAATGCCGCCGCGAACAAGCCCATCAGGACTGCCCCGACAATCGGCGCGTAGGCCTTATTGGGGTCCGCACTACCGGACTGGGCGTATTCGATGATCATTCGGCCGATCCCGCCCTTGTAGCCAACCGATACTTCGGCGACCACGGTGCCGACGATGGCGCTGGCTGCGCCAAGTGCCAGTCCTGGCAGCAGGTAGGGCACGCTGGCCGGCAACCGCAAAGTGAACAATGTTTTCCACCAACCGATTCCGTAGGTGCGCATCAGTTCCAGGTGGATCTGAGTGGGGGAGGACAGCCCCCGTAGCGCACCGATGGCCACCGGGAAGAACGCCAGGAAGGACGCAATGACGGCTACCGACATCCACCTTTCCCATTCCACTGAGCCGATTTCAACCCTGCCACCCCAAGCCACCACTACCGGTGCCAGGGCGATCAAGGGAACGGTCTGACTCAGGATCAACCATGGCAGGACGGCTCTCTCGGCGATGCTGAACCGCTGCATCAGCAGCGCAAGCAGTAAGCCGATTACCGACCCCAACACCCAGCCGAGGCCGGCCACCCACAGGCTGCTCAAACACGCCTTGATCACCGCGAGCCAGACAATATCTGCACCGGCCGCCGAAGTGGTTGCTTCAAAAGCGCGAGTGACCATCGACCACAGGTGGGGCATCGAACGATCATCGGTCTTGGGTAGCAGGACGGTGTCGGCAATTCGCACGCCCGTCAGCGGTCCCACCCATTTGTACAACTCCCACAACACTGCAAGCAGTAGCAGGCCGAGTGCGCCATAGAGCACGCCCGACGCTCTGCGCCTGGATCGGTTCATCAGATCAGACCTTGGCCACAACGTGATCCCGCAACGCCGGAATGACGCTCTCCCCGTACACCCGAAGGGTCTCCTCCTTGTTGTCATGCTGCAGATAGCCGGCAAACTGATCGACGCCGATCTCTTTGAGCTTCTTCAGCTTCTCGATGTGCTGCTCTGCCGTTCCGAGAAGGCAAAAGCGGTCGACGATCTCGTCCGGCACAAAGTCTGCATGCGTGTTTCCGGCCCGACCGTGCTGGTTGTAGTCATAGCCCTCGCGCCCGGTGATGTAGTCGGTGAGGGCTTGGGGCACTTCGGAGCCGGATCCGTACTTGGTCACGATGTCGGCTACGTGATTACCGACCATCCCGCCAAACCAACGGCACTGATTACGCATGTGCTCGATATTGGTTCCGATGTACATGGGCGCCGCCACGCAGAATTTGACGGACGCCGGATCCCGGCCGACATTCGCCGCCGCCGCCCGAACCGTTTTGATCATCCATTCGGCAATGTCCAGGTCGGCCAGCTGCAGAATAAAGCCGTCGCCCACCTCACCGGTGAGCTTGAGTGCCAGCGGACCATACGCAGCCACCCAGACCTCGAGTTCGGACCCGACGCTCCACGGAAATCGCAAATCGGCGCCGTTGTAGGTCACCGATCTCGAGTTACCCAATTCGCGGATGACATGGATCGATTCGCGCAGGGTTTTGAGCGTGGTGGGCTGGCCATTGGTGACCCGAACTGCGGAGTCACCGCGGCCGATACCGCAAATCGTTCTATTGCCATACATCTCATTCAAAGTGGCATACACCGATGCGGTAACGGTCCAGTCCCTGGTGGCCGGATTGGTCACCATGGGACCGACTTTTACCCGGTGGGTTTCGGCCAAAATCTTGCTGTAGATGACATACGGTTCCTGCCACAGCAGATGCGAATCAAAGGTCCATACATACCCGAACCCGTGTTCCTCAGCCTGTTTCGCCAAAGCAACAGTCCGCGCTGAAGGCGGATTTGTTTGAAGTACCGCGCCGAATTCCATTCAGGCTGCTCATCTTTCTTTTTCGGTAGGCAGGTGGTGACCCGGACGCTAGATCAGGTACTGACTCAAGCCTCGCTTGACGTACTGCCCGTCGCCCTTACGGCCCAGGTATTCGTTCTTGTCAACAATTATTTTGCCGCGCGACAGCACGGTGTCGACGTGGCCGTCGATCTCATAGCCTTCCCAGGCCGAATAGTCCATGTTCATGTGATGGGTCTTTTCCAGCCCGATGGAAGTGTGTCCCCGGGGGTCGTAGATCAAGACATCTGCGTCGGCTCCGGGTGCAATGACACCCTTCTTGCCATACATGCCGAACATCCTGGCCGGGGTGGTAGAGGTGATCTCGACCCACCGTTCCAGGGTGATGTTCCCGTTGACCACCCCTTGATAAAGCAGGTCCATGCGGTGTTCGACGGAACCGATGCCATTCGGGATTTTTGTGAAGTCCCCGAGGCCGAGTTCTTTTTGACCCTTCATGCAGAACGGGCAGTGATCGGTGGACACCATCTGAATATCGTTGGTCCGCAATGCCTGCCACATGTGCGCCTGGTGTTCCTCCTCCTTGGACCGCAGCGGAGTGGAGCAAACCCACTTGGCTCCCTCGAAGCCGTCGGCGCCGAGATTGTCTTCCAGCGAGAGGTAAAGGTACTGCGGGCAGGTCTCCCCGTAGACATTCTGACCGGCGTCGCGCGCGGTGGCGATCTGGGCCACCGCTTGTTTTGCCGAGACGTGGACAACGTAGAGCGGAGCGCCGGTGAGATTGGCCAACATGATGGCGCGGTGGGTGGCTTCCTCTTCCATCTGCCAGGCACGGGCGATGCCGTGGTAGTACGGGGCGGTATTGCCCTGTGCCACCAGTTGTTGGGCCAGAACATCGATGGCCGAACCGTTCTCGGCATGCATCATGGTCATCAGACCGGTGTCGGCAGACTTCTGCATGGCACGCAGGATCTGGCCGTCATCGCTGAGGAACACCCCGGGGTAGGCCATGAAGAGCTTGAAGCTGGAGACGCCCTCATCCAGTAGGCCATCAATGGCGTTCAACGAATCCTCGTTCACGTCCCCGATGATCTGGTGAAACCCATAATCGATGGCGCAGTTGCCGGCGGCCTTCTGATGCCAGGCCGCCAGTCCGTCCTGCACCCGTTGGCCGTA
>JBBSUU010000271.1:0-4813 GCA_038234115.1 Mycobacteriales bacterium | reverse complement strand
GGTGCGTGATGCATGGCCAGAATCGTTCCGTGCTCGGCGGGAGATGACAGTTCGGTGGCCAGCCACCGCAACTGTTGATCGCTGATTTCGCCGTGATGCAGGCCGGGAACGGTGGTGTCCAACGCGATAATTCGCAGACCGTTGACGTCAAAAACCCGGTCGATCGGATCGGTCAGTGGCTCTTCATCCAGCAGGCCCAACCGAAAATTTCCCCGGTCATCATGGTTGCCCATCACCCAAATCATGGTCGCCCCCAACCGTCGAGCGGCCGGCTCGACGATGGAGCGAAGCCGCTTGTACGCATCCGGCGCACCTTTATCGGCAAGATCGCCGGTCAGCACGATGGCTTCCGGGCGCGCACCGCCGGCTTCCAGATCATCGAACAGTTTGGTCAGATAACCTTCGGCATCGATGTGACCGTAGAGCGGGTCACCGTCCGGCAGCAGATGAGTGTCGCTCAGGTGCAGCAAGAAATGCTCGGCGTGGGGGTATTCAGCAATTCTTGACACGCACGGAACTCCTGATCTGATTTGCAGACGGACTGCGGTGCTCGACCCTTACGGAAGGAGTGCCACAGTCCATCAGACCAGATTTGTGCCCGGAATCGGTGAGGCGCAAGCGTATTGGGATCAAACTCTTGCCCAATTCTCAGACTCCTGTTTGTTGGGCGTTCGCCGGACAGCACTTCCTGATGCCTGACACAGTGGCGTCATGAGGTCGCGGAGAGAATTTGTGTTCGGGTTGATGAGCCTGGGGATCGGGGGGTTTGCCGTGGGCTGCACTTCGGCAACGGCTGTGGCCCAGAAATCCGGCTCCGGGGAACTGCGCTCGGACCTCTTGCCCCTAACGACCCGTTTCCCGGCCTTGGCGCGGGCATCCGGCGCTACCTGGATGTCCGGCACCATGGGTGATCGCGCAGTACCTGGCCCGTCCACCTATTGGATCGACGCTATTGTGACCCTCCCCGCTGATCAGACCGCGCAATATGGGCAGACCTACAACCTGTCCGCGGGGGAACCTACGGTGTTCGGCCCACTGCAGTCGCTGCTGCCGGACGGCCCGCTGGTCGGATCGGCGGACCTGAACGTAGATTTCGGCGCCGCGGTGTTGGTAGCAACGGCTTCGTCGATGGTCATACTGTCCTGGATCGGCGAATAGTTACTGCACGACTACTCAGAGCTACAGTTCGGCCGATCGAGTGATTCACTTCGCCCTATGGAGTGACACCAGTCGTTAACCTGCTTATTCGCTCTGATGGCCTAGTGGCTTCCGTCACACTCAAGGCTTGCCACGTTCATCGACCTTGGATTCGGATCGCGCTCCGAGTTCTCCCGCGGTTATCAGCATGCGCCCCTGGCTACCGTCCGTCGTCATTATGGTCGGCGCCGGGTTGTCGCTGCCTTTTCTTCTCCCACTCGGCGATCACACTTTCATGCGGGTGTTCGGAAATCTGACCCAGTTTGTCGTCGCCTTGTCGGCTTCAATCTGCGCCTCTTTTGCGGCTCGCCGCGCTGCCGGCCGGATGCGCAAATCCTGGATTTTCTTCGCGCTCGGCACCGGATCCTGGTCCATCGGCCAAGGCATCTGGTGTTGGTACGAGCTGGTCATGGAGATTCAGACCCCCTTCCTGTCGCCCTCAGATGTCGGCTTCCTGCTGTTTCCGGTGTTCATCGCGGTCGCACTTTGGTTGTTTCCCAGTCCAATCGCGCCGCAGGAACGACTTCGTTGCATACTGGACGGCAGTGTGGCGTTGGCGGCCCTGGTCAGCATTTCTTGGTCGACAACCCTGAGCGCCACCGCGCAAGCCAGAGACAGCAACGAATTGAGTCTCGCTACTGCGCTCGCCTACCCGGTCAGTGACGTACTGATCCTGTCACTGGCAATTTTCGCGCTCTCCAGGCCAACGGTGCGCCGCCGGCCGCTCACCCTGATCACCGCAGCACTTTTCGCAATGACGCTGGCCGACAGCGGATTTGCCTACTACACCGCGTCGGACTCGTACCATACCGGGAGCTTCGTTGACCTCGGGTGGCTCTGGGCGTTCCTGCTGCTGAGCCTTGCTGCATTGACCGACCAGAAGCCGCTCAATGCCGATCCGAAGTCCCGGTCGGCCCGGGCGGCCTCGGTAACAATGCTGCCCTTTTTACCGATGATCTTGGCCGCGGCAGTGATCGGCGCCCGGCGCTGGGTCGGCATCGGAGTGGGCCGGGTCGAAACGACGATGTTCGGCGTTGCCCTCGTCGTGGTGGTGATCCGACAATATTTGACGATGCGCGACAATCGTCGGTTGCTCGATATGGTCCAAGCTCGCGAAGACCAACTGACGCAGCAGGCGTTCCATGATCAATTGACCGGACTGGCCAACCGGTCGCTGTTCGTGGACAGACTGGCCCACGCCCTGGACCTGCATCGGCGCGACCTGCGGCCGCTTGCACTGCTCTACATCGATCTGGATGATTTCAAGGCTGTCAACGACACGCTCGGCCATCGCGCCGGTGATGAACTGTTGGTGCGGGTCGGGGAACGCTTGCGTGGTGCGCTACGCACGGGCGACACGCTGGCCCGTTTCGGTGGCGATGAATTTGCCGTGCTCATCGAGGACGGCGGCGAGCCGACCTTCATCGGGTCCCGGATCGTAGATTCGCTCCGGGAGCCGTTCATGATCGGCACCACCCCGATTCTGATCGGGGCCAGCGTCGGCGTCATCGAAGTCAGCTCCACCGATGCCTCGATCGGAGTGGAAACCCTGATGGCGCAGGCCGATATCGCGATGTACACCGCCAAACGCTCCGGAAAAGGGCAACTGGCATTGTACGAACCCACCATGGTGCTGCCCGAAGCTTCCGACGTTCGGCTGCGCGAACCGCTCACCCGAGCGGTCAGGGCCGGGTTGATCAAGGTGGTGTACCAGCCGGTGGTGTCGCTGACCACCGGTCTTCCGGTGGGGTTCGAGGCGCTGGCCCGCTGGCAATTCGATGGCGTTGACATCTCACCCAGTGAGTTCATCCCGCTTGCTGTTCGGGCCGGGCTGATACCGGCGCTCACCGATCATATGCTGGAAGTCGCCTGCCGCGAACTGGCGCGTTGGTCCGCTTCGCTGGGGCACTCGAAACTGCGGGTAGCAGTGAACATCTCCCCCAGTTTGATCACCGACCGAGGGTTCCCGGACCGGGTGGCCGCCGTGCTCGACCGCCATCGCCTACTGCCGTCCCAATTGATGCTGGAAATCACCGAAGACGCCTTGCTCTCCGACCTGGAGGTGGCCCGCTATGTGACCGGGCGCCTTCAGACCCTGGGAACGCCATTGGCACTGGACGATTTCGGTACCGGGCATTCCTCGTTGTTCCACCTGCAGCAGATCCCGCTGCATTCACTCAAGATTGACATCAGCTTCATCGCCAATATCGACCGCGACCCGGCAGCTGAACGATTCCTGCATGCGCTGTTGGTCCTGGGACGCCACCTGGACCTCGAGATCACCGCCGAGGGGGTGGAACGCGAGGGTCAGGCCGAAATTTTGCGACGGTTGGGTTGTCCGTTGGGACAGGGCTTCCTGTTCTCCCGGGGGATGCGGCCTGGTGACGTGCGGGTTTTGTTGGGGCTACCCGAGACTGCCGGAGCGGACCTCCCAGCTCTGGGTTTCGCGGTGGAATTGCCGGCCATTCGTTCGTGATAATCTCAGTCCGTTGCTCGCGCGAGTGGCGAAATGGCAGACGCGCACGGTTCAGGTCCGTGTGTCCGAAAGGACGTGGGGGTTCAACTCCCCCCTCGCGCACCGAGAAGGGTTCAGGAAACTGAACTGCTTCAGTTACACCAACCAGACACGCTCTGGTCTGCAGAGAATCCACTGCGGGCCGGGGCGTTTTTGGTTGAGTGCCAGGGACTGATCCGTTACCGGGGGCTGGCTTTCGCCGAATTGGCTGGGCGGAATTTACTTTGCGTTATCGACTTGGCCGACCCATCTTGGCCGCCCGGCTTGGCACTCGCGCAGATCCCCATCTCGGACCACCTGCGACGTTGGACACGTCACCTTTCGACCGGGGAACGAAAACCCCTTACACACAACAGATCTCCAGTGTGGCTGGACGAGCCATCCGGCAGCAGCGGCCCCGTCTTGTTTCACCCAGAAGGCTGGTTATGGAATCATGAAGGGCGTTCGTCGTCAAAATTCGAACGAATCTACCGACCAGAGAATGGAACCAACTGCATGCAGCTCCACCGCACTATCGCCACCTCGGCCTTGATCGGAATCAGCCTGTTCGGTGCCACCGCCTGCGCCAGCAACGACACCGGAAGCGCCACCGCGCAGCCGGGCGCGGCTACTACCGCGGCCTCGTCGACCGCCTCCGAAACGAGCTCATCCGCGGCTCAAGAATCGGAGACATCAACCACCTCAAGTAGTTCGAGTAGTTCAGGGACTAGCTCTGCAAGTAGCACCTCATCCTCCGCCACCACCTCGAGCAGTAGCGCGGATGTAAGCAGTTCCGCGGCCGGCACCTCTGCGGCTGCCGACTCCGGCACTGCCGGCGGCACCCCGGCCTGGGCCAATCCGACCACCACACCGGGCACGGTCATCGCCACCATCACCGGCGACAGTTTTACCGTCGACGTCTATCAGGTCGGCAACGCCAAGGCCACCAAGGATGGCTTCTTCGCCGATCCGGATACCAATAAGCCGTTGATCGCTGTCGGGGACGAATTGGTATTCGTCAACTTCGTGTTCACGAACACGAGCGCGAAGGCCATTCCCCTGGGTTCCAGCCTGATCAGCGTCGATGCCCGATACGATGACTGGCCCTACCTGCAGGGGATG